>JBMOHZ010000059.1:0-10188 GCA_049317585.1 Paludibacter sp. | reverse complement strand
ATATTTCCTTCGGCAGCATTTCCAAAGTTTGGCCAAACTCCATACTTACTACAATTTACCAATGCATTAAACATCTGCGTATTACGTTCGTATTCTACTGTAAGCTTGTTATTTAAAAAATGTTGCACTTTATTACCGTTTACTACGATACGGGCATTGTTAAAATCTGATTTACGGAAAAATTTTGTTTCGGGAGCTGGAATGAGGTCGTAAAGCGAACCCAAAGTGCGATTTCCTTTAACACCCAATTTAGCATCAGGATGGTTTTGATCGTCGAGAATTTGAAACTCACAACCAATAGATGATCCAGTACCTTTATTTAGCTCTGTATCAACAAAGTATTTTATACCACTATTGGCACCTTCGGTTATTTTAAAATCTACACTTAACTCAAAGTTTTTGTATTTTTTTATAGTAACAATATCACCACCATTGGTCGATTCAGCTCCATCGGCATTTAATACTTTTAGAATTCCGTTTTCAATTTTCCAACCACCTTCTGGGAATGTAGTCAATTTAGCACCACGCCAGCCCTCGGTTGTTTTTCCATCCCACAAAAGCTTCCAGCCTTCTTTGATTTCAGCTGCCGAAACACTATTATCGATACAGTTGGCTTGATAAATTTCCTGCTTTAATTTAGTTGTATATTTCAGTGGATTTTCAGTGCAAATACGGATGTTTTTCCATTGAACAGTTTTGCCAACTTGCTCGGGTTTTTCAATTTGGTGAACTTGTAAAGCTATAAAACCACTGGCAGTAACATTATCCAACACATTCGCACAAGGAATACCATTTAACCATGTACGTAAGCTTGTACCAATAGCTTCGATTCGCACTTTGTTCCATGCACCTGCTTTGAAAGCCTTTTTGGCTTCAGGATTTTTATCCAAATTATACAACCAACCTCGTCGACCTTCGTCGTAAATACCTGCACTCCAAGCGCGAGGCGAAGGATCAATCTCGCATTGATATCCATGCACGCGTCCATTATTATACTCTTTAAAACTATTGCTACGGAACTGAATACCTGAGTTTAAACCCTCATCTACTTTAAATTCCAATTCTAAAATAAAATCGCCATATAGCTTTTCGGTACATAAAAAAGTATTTGGTGTTTTGAGTTTCGAATGTCCAACAATGGCACCATTCTCAATTGTGTACTCAGCAGCTCCATTCAACACCTTCCAGCCTGTTAAATCTTTACCATTAAACAGATTATCCCATTTTTTTTGTGAAAAAGCACTTGTTGACATTACAATCAAAAGTACAAGAATTAAGTTTTTCGTTTTCATTCTATTTGATTAATTATTAATTGAATATGATATTATTTTTCGGATGCAACTAGTGTCGCATCATAGTATTTCAAAATCCCAACGAGCTCATTTTGAGGTGCCATATACGAAACTTTGGAAAGCACTTCGCCCTCATCTGGAAACTTAGTAATGACCGAAACAGCTGTTTTATTTTTAATAACTTCGCCATTCAATGGATTCATTATTGGCCACTTAGTAAGTTCTGTATTGCCCGAAGTAGTTAAACATTGATTGTGCAATACAATTTCAGTATCGGTTTTCGGAATTTTAATTTTCCAACCTACCCCAACAGGATGATTGCCTTTGGCATAGATGGAGCTATTTCCAACATTAATTAAAATATCGTTTATCTTATTGTTATCAGCTATTTTCATTAATTCACCCAGCACATAACCTTTCAAAAAACCAGATAAATCGAGCATTACACCTTCGTGCGAAAGATGTACGGTTTTGGTTATCATATTTAATAAAAAGGCATTTTTATCTTTACGTAAACCAGTAGTGGAATATACTGAAATATCAAAATAGCCAAAGGTTTTCTCGTTATATAACTGACAATGATAGAGCAAATTATAAAGTTCGTCGGAAATCGTCATTTCACTATCGAACGCATATCGGTTCACATTACTGATTTCGCTTTGTGGGTCAAACCTATTTCCAACACTTTCGTATTTTCGAATTACGGCTTCCATCTCGGCAATTAATTGCAGCAAATCATTTCGTTCAACAGCAACACATAGAGCTATATCAATGCGCGTGTGCATGGCCTCGAACCAAGCATAAAAAAGCTTTTGACCACCCGCAATGTTTTGCTGTGTGTACTGCACACTATTATAATTTCATGGGTTTGTAATTAGCACGAATGCGGCGATTGTGCTTCTTTTTCTCAATCTTTTTGGGCAGTATCAAATACTTAATGGGTGCTACAAGCAAGCGGATAGCAATCCATATAAAATACAATACAAAACTGAAAATGAGCACATAATGTAAGGATGAAAACAGTTCCGAAAATTGTGTTTTGTAAATAACAATAGCCATTACATTTGTTGAAAAAGCAATTACAAAACAGACAATAAAAGTTATCAGTTCACGTAACATCCTATTTCCAGAAATTGTAAAATCCTTCATTTTATTAAAAAGTAAATTATTGCTTGTGATTCAAATAGTCAATTTTATACATATCCGGATAAATCAGCGTACGCTCTTCCTTCATGGCCTGATGACCTAGCAAACAAAGTTGCGTTGCATAATATCCTTCTTCGGCAATAAGTGGCGGTTGTTTACTTGTAATTACGGCTTCAGCAAATGCTTCGAGCAAGAGCGAAGTACCATCCGATTCGGGTTTTTTATCCAATAAATAATGTCCTTCGTTAGTGTTGGCCGTTTCGGGCACCCAACTTGTACCTGCAAATGGAAGTGAACCAAAAACGGCATGTTCCACATCATTCATCATTTGTAAAAATGCCGGAGCAGGTGGAATTTCCTCGAAATAATATTTGCTTTTTTCGGGCTCAATGGTTCCTTTACTGCAAAGAATTTGCTCTTCTAAACCATAAAATTTATTTGATAAAACCGAGTCAAAATTCATTTTAACACCACTTTCGAATACATAAATGCAACTTACATTGTCGTACACTTCCCTTTTTTCTTTCCAATACGTAAGTGCTCCATGCCCCATTACTTTTTCAGGAATTTCGCGCAAAGCCCAAGTGCCTATTTGTAATTGATGGCAAGCCAATTCAGTCATAATTCCTTTAGAGCAATCGCGGTATAATCGCCAGTTTATCTGTTTATCCGTAGCTCCAGCTGGCACAGGTCGTCGCCAATCATTATTTCGATGCCAAAAAGCACGAATACCTTCAATTTCGCCAAACTTGCCTGCATGTGCCATTTCCATGGCGTGAATATATCGTGGGTCGAAAAGTCGTTGTTGACCAACAAAAAACACTTTCTCCGATTTTTTATGTTCCTTATAAATTTTGTGGGTTTCATCCATGGTGTATGCAATGGCCTTTTCGCAAAACACATGTTTACCAGCATCAAAAGCATCCATTACCATTTCGTAATGCAAGTAAAGTGGAGTAGCAATAAGCACTGCATCCACGTTTTTATCGTCGAGCAACTTTTTATAATCGGTATACACTTTTGCTTTGGGAGCCATTTTCAGTGCAGCATCTATCGACGGTTTAAACGTATCGCAAATAGCTACAATCTCCACTTTTGGATTTTGCACCAAAAAACTCATTAGAAACTGTCCGCGAGAGCCAGGGCCGATTATGCCGATACGCGCTACGCTACCAACTGTATGCTTCTGCTCCGAAAACACCGAAAACCACGGACTAGTAGCAAGCAATACGCCGCCACTTAACATGCCCATGTTTTTTAAAAACTGTCTTCGGTCGATATTTGTCATTGCTTATAATTTATAAAAATACATCCATTCTTTACGTGGTTCAGAACCAACTAATAGTTTGTTTGCCAAATCGTTATTGGTAAATCTCTTTGTTGTTGGGTCAAAAGTCAATTTAGCATTTAACTGCTGTGCAATTACGCCCAAACAAAAAACCTGACTCAATGGACCTGCAATTTCGAACGACGAACGTGTTTTTTCCTGACCTTTGCATGCTAATAGGAAGTTAGCAAAATGATTCGACGGGCTTTGAGGCACAACAGGTAATTTCGACTCCATTTCTTTGGCTTTTTCCTCGGGTATAATACTCAACGGACTTCCGTGCGATGCACCTTTAAAAGTTAATTCCTTACTATAAATTATTTTTCCTGGATTGAGTTTCGAAGGTACAATCTGTCCGTTACTTGGTGGTGGGATGTTCGGATCAAGTACCACATTACCATATCCGGCAGGCACAGGCGGCAAATTATCCAACCCATCGTACCAAGTTACATCGCAGGCCGGCATGTCTTTACGAGCCGGAAACTTAAACTGAATGGTAGAAGAATAAGGAAAGAAAAATGGATTATGACCGTTGGCATACAACATATTCACTTCGGTAGGCAAGCCAAGTTCAAGAAATTGATGGGCCGTATCTAAAATATGTGCACCCCAATCGCCCAGAGCGCCCATGCCAAAGTCGTACCAGCAACGCCACTGACCGTTTATATAATCTTTGTTATAATCGTGAAATTGTTCGGTACCCAACCATGTATCCCAATCTAAAGTAGTTGGCACGGACTCAGCTGATGGCATACTTTTCATTTTGGAATCGAACTTATGCCAACGACGCGAATTGTTCATGTGAGCCGTGATGGCCGTAACATCTTTAATAATACCCGCATCTTTCCATGCTTTAAACTGAAAATAATTAGCTTCGGAATGCCCCTGATTTCCCATTTGAGTAACCACACCATAACGTTTTGCAGCACTCATCATCAATTCCACTTCGCGAAAACTGTGCGCCATTGGTTTTTCCACATATACATGCATGCCCAATGACATGGACAACATAGTAGCCGGAAAATGGCTAAAATCGGGTGTTCCAATTACTACAGCGTCAATTTTCGAAGCCATTTTGTCATACATTTTCCGATAATCCTGAAACTGTGGAACATTAGGAAATTTATTTATAATTTCCGCAGTATGAGGTGCTCCCAAATCAGTATCGCACAAAGCCACAATATTACAATGACCTGTTTTATACAATTCTTTGATAATTTCGTTTGCACGATTTCCAATACCAATACAAGCAAGGTTTACTTTCTCATTTGTGCCAATTTTGCGAGCTTTAGGCTTTTTAGCCGAAAGTGTCTCGAGCGATAAGCCTGATAATGCTGCTGTAGCTGTAATTATTGAAAGCTGACGCAAAAAATCGCGACGTGATGATTTGGGATTGACTTGCATTTTCTATTTAAGATTAAATTTCGAAACAAAAGTAATAAAAATGAAACGACTAAAGTGTCAAAATGCTTAGTTTTTTATGATATTTTTATTTAGAAAGTCAAACTAATTAGCCTCGGGATGTTTTTTGAAATTATTTTCAACCTTTTTTTATAGTATATTGGTAGTTAATCCATAACTTATATTGCATGATTTACTGCCTTGTATAAGACAGGTATAACAAAAAACGGACTTGCTTTTCGAAAGCAATGTCCGTTTTTGTTACATTAAAATCAATTTGATAATTTACTGCACTTTATATACGTCTACATTTTCAACTTCGAAAGTTTTGATAAATGCTGCATGACGACGAACTTCCACTTCGGCAAAGTTCAAATATACTTCAGCCGATTTGCGGAATTGATCTTCTGTATCGCGACTTGCATCGATAAGTAGCAGGTAACACATAATGATATGTCCGCCCATCTCAACTAATCTTCGGCTTTGGAAATCAAGATATTCCTGATTTTTAACTTCATTTACTCGCGCTACTGCATTGGCAAACAAATTAGTCATAATTTGCAAGCGTTTACGGAACGAAGTAAACTCGGGTTTAATAAATTGATTATCGTAATCGCGAATCATTTTCAGGTAATTACCTGTAGTTACGTGGCGAATTGCGGCTACAACTTGCAATTGCGATGTTCCTTCATATATAGTCATAATACGTGCGTCGCGGAAATGGCGTTCACATGCATAATCTTTCATAAAGCCCGAACCACCATGAACCTGAATTGAATCGTAAGCATTTTGGTTGGCATATTCACTCGAGAACATTTTGAGCATTGGAGTCAACGCATCGGCTAGTTTCAAGTATTCCTTGAACTCAGCTTTTTCTTCAGGAGTCAATTTACGTTCATTTTCAATGCCTTCATAAGCTTTATAAATATCTACAAAACGAGTTGTTTCGTAAAGCAATGCGCGCGAAGCATCTAATTTAGCTTTGATGATCGAAAGCATTTCGTATACAGCAGGAAACTCGATAATGGCTTTGCCAAACTGACGACGATCGCGGGCATAGTTCAAAGCTTCGGTATATGCAGCAGCCGATAGGCCGGTTGACTGAGCTCCAATACCCAAACGAGCACCATTCATCAATGACATTACATATTTGATAAGTCCCATGCGGCGTGTGCCAACTAATTGAGCTGGTGTGTTGTTAAAAACCAATTCGCAAGTTGGAGAGCCTTTTATGCCTAATTTGTTTTCGATACGACGAACCAATACAGTATGATCGTGTTTGTTGTCGGCTACAAAATAAGACAAGCCACGACCGTCAGTTGTGCCATCTTCGGAACGAGCCAACACCAATTTAATTTGTGCATCGCCATTTGTAATAAAACGCTTTACGCCATTCAAATACCAAACACCATCGGCCTCGTTAAATGTAGCTTTCAATTGCACTGCTTGTAAGTCCGAACCTGCATCAGGTTCAGTTAAATCCATAGAGCAAGTAGCACCTTCGCACACACGTGGAAGGAATTCGGCTTTAATTTCGTCCGAAGCAAATTCCGAAATTGTTTCGGCGCAATCCTGCAACCCCCAAATATTGGCAAAGCCAGCATCAGCGCGCGAAACCATTTCGCCCGACATAACATAAGCTACCATTGGGAAGTTAAGACCGCCATATTGGCGAGGAAGTGTAATTCCATAAACGCCTGCTTGAGTCAATGCGTCATGGTTTTCTTGCGTACCACGTGCATAAATAACACGGCTATTTTCGACCTGTGGTCCGTCGTGGTCAACACTTTCGGCATTTGGAGCAATTATGTCCGAGCAAATTCCACCAATAATTTCGAGTACTTTTTCGTAACTATCAATAGCATCTTCAAAATCGCGTGCGGCATAATCAAATTTATCTTTATCAGCATAGTTGCGCTCCTTGAGTGCAACAATTTTAGGCATCAATGGATGCGAAAGCTGAAATTTTATGGCTGGATTATCGTTAAAAAAGTTCATTCTTATTTGCTGTTTTTCTTATAATATTTAATCATTTTTGGAAGTATTTCTTCAATGCTACCAGTAATCACATAATCGGCAATGGCATTGATAGGAGCTTTTGGATCATTGTTGATAGCAATAATAATAGAGCTCTCCTGCATACCTGCAATGTGCTGAATTTGACCTGAAATACCGCATGCAATGTACAATTTAGGACGAACTGTAGTTCCAGTTTGACCAATCTGACGTTCGTGGTCGGCAAAACCAGCATCTACGGCAGCACGCGAAGCACCAACTTCGGCACCAAGTGTAGCAGCTAATTCAAATAGTAGTTTGAAGTTATCGGCACTACCTACACCATAACCACCCGATACAATAATTGGAGATCCTTTGATGTTTAATTTAGATTTCTCCATGTGACGTTCAATCACTTCAATTACATAATCGGTTTCCGGAACATACTTTGCTACGTCCAATTTTATAGTTTTGCCAACATGTTTGGCGTTGCGGATTTCTTTTTTCATTACACCTTCGCGAACCGTTGCCATTTGTGGGCGACAGTCGGGGTTAACGATAGTTGCAACTATATTTCCACCAAAAGCTGGACGAATTTGATACAAAAGGTTTTCGTATACTTTGCCTTGTTTTTTGTCCTCATACGTTCCAATTTCGAGCGAAGTACAGTCGGCAGTTAAACCGCTGAACAGTGCTGAAGATACACGCGGGCCCAAATCGCGACCAATGGATGTGGCTCCCATAAATGCTATTTGAGGTTTTTCTTCATTAAAGAGATTCACTAATAATGATGTATGAGGCAAGGTAGTGTATGGTGCCAAACGTTTGTCATCGGCAAGGTAGAGTGTGTCCACTCCGAAAGGAAATACCTGTTCGCCAATTTTATCTAGTTTATAACCAGCAGCTACAGCTTCGAGTTTGCATTTTAACTGGTCGGCAAGGGTACGTCCTTTGGTAAGGAGTTCCAGACTAACATCGCCTACAATGCCGTCTTCTATTTCGAGATATACAAAAAGGTTATTCATTTTCTTTAATAATTTATCCAATCGTATGATTAGCAATAAGTTCTTTCATTAAATCTTCAATCTCTTCATCGTTTGCTGTTAGGCGTTTGCTTTCCTTAGCGGTAAAAACAACATTTTCGATTTGCTTTACTTTAGTTGGAGAGCCAGTAAGTCCTAACCATTTAATGTCGTGTTCAATATCACTTACACCCCATTCGGTAATGTTAAGATATGGATGAACGTTATACAAATCGGTATAATCGGCACCGGCATCTTGCTTTTCGGTCAATGTGGCTGCACGTTTGTACTTTAAGGTTAGTTTTGCATGACGCGGACGACATTCAGGCGCTGAACTATTTACAGTTACTACCATTGGTATTGGGCCGCTTACAACTTCAACACCACGTTCGAGACGACGTTTTACGGTGATTTTTGACGCATTGCAATCTAAAATTTCTTCGGCATACGTAATTTGAGGCATTCCTAGTTTTTCGGCAACTTGAGGTCCTACCTGAGCAGTATCACCATCAATAGCCTGACGGCCACAAACAATAACATCTACTTTACCCATTTTGCGTATTGCGCAAGCCAAAGCATACGATGTGGCTAAGGTGTCAGACCCAGCAAATTCGCGTCCACTTAAAAGATAACCTCCATCGGCTCCACGATACATGCTTTCGCGAATAATTTCGGCTGCGCGTGCAGGTCCCATTGTTAACACGTGAACAGTTGCACCTGCAACTTGTGATTTCAAACGAAGAGCTTGTTCCAATGCATTCAAATCTTCAGGGTTGTAAATAGCCGGAAGTGCAGCACGGTTAACCGTTCCATCTGCTTTCATGGCATCTTTTCCTACGTTTCGAGTGTCGGGCACTTGTTTGGCAAGAACTACAATTTTAAAACTCATTTTCTTTATATTATTTTTATGTTAATATTTTTCAAGACAACGGACGATAAACAATGGACTACAGAACTATAAATATCAATAAATAACGGCGAAGCCAAAACTGTTTTTTTTGACCACGCAAAATTAGCAGTTTTTGTCGAACCTGCAATCCAAAATTGCACAAAATTACTTAAATGTGCCATTTTTTTACAGCTTAAAAGTTCAGACAAAAAATAAGCGCGAAACTTTTCACAAAGTCTCGCGCTCGAATAGGTATTAGTTTTTTTAAGGTATAAAAAAGATTGTGTTGTTTAGTTAACGGTGGCAAAGAAACGGTGTTTTATCGATGCATACAATCAAAAAAACATGTTTTACAACCTATTTTTATTGGTTTTTGGCATGTATAGATCATAAATAGCGACACAATATGCAGTTAAATATATGAATATCAGTACTATTAAATTTATTGTGTTTGAAAGGTGAAAAATATTTAAATATGAGTAGTTTTTTTATTTTATGTCTAACTATTTTTTCGATGCCTCCATATTTGCCATGAATTGACTGAATTTTGCCAAAGTACATAAGCGCCGGGGCCTATCGATGACAATGGATTTAGATACATTTGTGCCATCCAAATAGCCAATACAGTATTTTTTTGTCCTAATCCCTGCCCTCCAGCTACCGTATCGTCCAGCTTTCGACCAATACGGCGCCCGAGCCAAAATTGAAAAACACAAATAACCAATGCACCTATTGCAATTGCCAATTCAATAATAATGTTCGATTTACCTTGAGCAATGATAAATTCAACTGTTCGTCCGGTTACAACAGTAAGTGCCATGCTCCACAAATAAAATGAAATACCTGACTTGGATTGCATGTATTTTCCTGTTTTTGGCAAAAACCTATTTATAAGTAATGCTGCTACGAAAGGAATTATCAACAGAAATCCTACACGTTTCGAAATTTCAAATACTGAATCGAAAAAAGGCAATTCGTTGTAACCTATATACGAAAAAAATAAAGGTGCAAATAATGCAACAGTAAAATTACTTAACAGACTGTAGGCAGTAAGACTCGCAACATTTCCTTTTAGCATACCAGCAATTACAGGGGCAGCAGTAGCTGTAGGAGCTA
>JBMOHZ010000058.1:0-10266 GCA_049317585.1 Paludibacter sp. | reverse complement strand
CCGAAACCACAGTAGGTTATATGGGCGGACATGTTGATAATCCAACTTACAAACAGGTTTGTACTGGCACTACAGGTCATATAGAAACTACTGAAGTAGTATTTGACACAACCAAAACAAGTTTTGAAGATTTGGTAAAACTTTATTATGAAACACATAATTTTGAACAAATAGGTGGACAGGGGCCTGACATAGGACCTCAATACCAATCGGTTGTGTTTTATGTAAATGAAAATCAGAAAGCTATAGTTGAAAAATATATAAAGATTTTGTCGAACAAAGGATTCAAACCTGCTACATTGTTAAAGCCAGCTACAGTATTTTGGGCTGCCGAAGATTATCATCAGGAATATTACGACAAAAAGAATGGCACACCTTATTGTCATATCTATCGAAAACTATTTTAAGTAGACATTTATTTTTGTTACATTTGCGCGTTGAAAATAAAAATTCAACGCGCATTTTTTATATGTCGTTCAAATTTAAAACCATACAAACAATAAGTTCAGGGCTTTATAAAGAAAAAGGAAGTAAATTTATTTCCTTTGCAATACCAGTAAATACAGTTGACGATATTAAAGAAATTGTAAATCAATATGCTAATAGGTTTTCGGATGCACGGCATGTTTGTTATGCATATATGCTAGGTGCCGAAAGAACTACATACAGAACGTATGATAACGGAGAACCTTCAGGTACAGCCGGTAAGCCAATTCTTGGTCAGCTTAACTCGCATCAGCTTACGGATACACTAATTATAGTTGTTCGCTACTTTGGTGGTATATTGCTTGGAACTAGTGGATTGACAAATGCTTACAAGGAAGCAGCACTCGATGCCATCAGAAATGCTCAACAAATTGAAGTGGAATTAAAAATGACTGTCGCCATTCATTTTGAATATATTTTAATGAATGAAGTAATGATAATTTGCAAACAATTTAATGCTGAAATTATAACTCAAACTTTTGAAAATAATTGTTTTATGAAAATTAATTTCAAAAAATCAGATGAAAGTTCGGTACGTGCTAAGTTTGAGAAAGTGAATGGATTAACACTCGAAATTACTTAAGGTCAACTATCAATTTCAGATTCAACTGCCTACTAGTAAGATAATTAGGAGTTGCTAATTGTTGTCCATAAATATCAGTTACCCAATAATAGGAGTTTATATTTTTAAAATCGAGCAAGTTAAATACTTCCAAGTTAATCCAAATATTCTTCACTCCGCGCAACCATCCTTTGTCCATAATTTTATCCACCCCACTCGCTATCAGGCGTGAACCACCAATGTCAACTCGGCGGTAAGGCGTTGAGCGAAATTTAGATCGGAATGCGATATTTCGAGGTGCTCCAAAGGGCAAACCATCAGACCAAATAAATTTCAACTGCATTTTGTATTTTGGATTGTTGGGTAAATAATCCTGAAACATCATGGAGAATGAGTAACGTTGCTCATTAGGGCGAGGCATCCAACCCGGAAATACTGTTTCGGAAGAGGTTATTTTACCATCATCATCGTAATTGTTTTTGATATAAGAATCATTTAATAAATTCTCTTTCGAATTCATTAACGAAAAGTTAATCCACGAATCGGTTCCAGGCACTAATTCACCAAACAGTTTAAAATCAACACCAGCAGTATATGCTTCTGCATCATTCTCGCCCGAATATCTTACACGCACATTATCAACCGAATAGCTTACTACACGGTCCATAAGTTTTACATATGCTTCGGTCGTAAATTTGAATGGACGTCCCCAAGCGCGAAAATGGTGGTCGCCGCCCAACACAAATTGCAACGAGCGTTGTGCTTTAATATTGTTATTTAATGCAATATTTACATTTCCGATATTATCCGATACTGTATCGCGAATTTCTTTGTAAAAAGGCGCTTGGTAATACACTCCTGAAGCAAAACGGAAGGTATAATCTTTATCCCAACTTGGAATTAACGAGGCTGAAATACGAGGACTAACAAGCAATTCGTTATTGAAAGTCCAATAATTTGCCCTTAAGCCAGCAGTCAACGAAATTTTCGACCAATCAGTATTCCATTTATGTGTATTTTGAAAAAAAGCAGTAGTACGGAATGAAGGTAGATTACTTTGAGCCTTCAAATTATAATATAAATCAACTCTTTTATCGTTGAACGGAAGTGAATAGCCAGCAGAATCGCGCCATTCCCATTCGTTTATTTTATCCGAAATGTTTTCGAGCTGTAAATTTATGCCCCATTTCATTTTATTATCCTTGCTATTGAATTCACCATTATGCGCTATATTAGCTACAGTGGCTTGCAAACGGTTGCGGGCATGTTCGTGGTATTTTCCAATGCCAAGCGAAGCACCAATTTTTTCGTCGGGATTATCAGCATCGGCTTTTACTTCACTCAAAATATATTCGCCCAAAATATCGAATGTTTCATTTTCGTTGGTATAAAATGCCGAAGTTAAAAAACTTAGCTTTGTTTTTTCGGTAGGACGGTAATTAAATGTCAAAGCACCAAAAGAAGTTCGGAATAAATCGCTCTCTTGTCCCTCGTAAAAAATAGTCAGGTTGCGAGCAGTTTGATAGGTACCGAAATCAGTTTTGCGTTCCGTAGGTCGGAAATTATATTTATTTTGCGAAAAGTTTCCAAGAAATGTCACTTCCCATTTGGGTTTAAGTTGATAGGTAAGATAAGTTTGATAATCGACAAATGAAGGATCATATTCACCTTTCGTTTGCAGTGTGCCAAGCAAGTAAGCCGAAGTTTTGTAGCGAATGCCATGCATTTGCGAAAATTTCTTATTTGCAGAGCCAATATATCCAGTAGCCCCCAACAAACTCATGGATACAGAAGATTCGAACGCTTTTGGTTTTTTGTATTGAATATCGAGCACCGACGACATTTTATCGCCATACATAGCTTCAAAACCTCCAGCCGAAAAGCCAACACTCTGCACCATATCCGGGTTAATAAAACTCAATCCTTCTTGTTGTCCAGCACGTATAAGCAATGGGCGATATACCTCTATACCATTTACATACACAATATTTTCATCAAAATTACCTCCACGAACATTGTATTGCGAGCTTGTTTCGTTGTTTTGACTCACACCTGTAAAAGTAATTAACAAGGATTCGATGCCACCAGTAGCATTGGGCATAAGTCGGTATTTGGATGGGTCAATATAATCGACCGACGATGTTTGTCGACGTTGTGCTACTACATCAAGGTCTTTGATTTGCTTGGCCTTAGAAATTAATTCCACCGAAATCTGAACTATTTTTTGCTTTGGCAACAAAGTGTGACGTACAGTTTCGTAACCAAGAAGTGAATATATAATAGTAATAGAATCTTTTGTATCAACATATAAATCGTAATAGCCATTTTGGTTGGTTGTAGTACCTGATTTAGAGTTTTCAATATACACATTGGCCAATTCAATGCCTCGGTTATTCGTATCTATTACATAGCCAGAAATACGTACTTTGTTTTGAGCCAGCACGTTAATGCAAACAAGCAGTGTTAAAATAAATAGGATACGAAACTTCATAAATATTTGTTATAGATTATCAACCTCTATAAAACGGCCGTTTTAATCATTTATTTTTTATCTTCCAAAATAAAAGCCGTAAATCAAATCGACCTACAGCAATTATTGTTGATTCTGTATGCAAAAATACAATAAAAATGTGAAATTACCCCACATTTATTATTCAGTAAAAAAATGTACCTTTGCAGAACAAAAGCCACTCATAAGTAGTTTAATTAGCATGGACAAAATTACATTAGATAAAATACGTTCCGAATTTCCTATTTTGGGCGAAAAAATATACGACAAACCCCTAATTTATTTCGATAATGGGGCAACAACTCAAAAGCCACAATGCGTTCTGGACCGTATTAATTATGGATACGAACATCTGAATGCTAATATACACCGTGGAGTACATTTTTTGAGTCAGCGAGCTACCGAAGCGCATGAAAATGCCCGAAAAACTGTTGGCGATTTTTTGGGAGCAGATAAACGCGAAGAAATTATTTTCACCAGAGGTACAACCGAAGCAATTAATTTGGTTGCATTTTCGTTTGGTGAAGCATTTTGCAACGAAGGCGATGAAGTAGTTGTGTCAGTTATGGAGCATCATTCTAACATTGTGCCTTGGCAAATGCTTTGCGAACGAAAAAAAATGACTCTGCGTGTAATCCCAATGAACGAAAAAGGGGAACTTGATTTAGAAATATACAAATCATTGCTCAACGAACGTACTCGTATTGTGTCAGTTACACATGTTTCGAATGTGTTAGGCACAATAAATCCAGTAAAACAAATTATTGAAATTGCACACGCTCAAAACATTCCGGTACTAATTGATGGCGCACAAGCCGTTCCACATATTGCCGTTAATGTAAAAGAGTTAGATGTTGATTTTTATGTTTTCTCGGGACATAAAATTTATGCTCCTACAGGAATTGGTGCTCTTTATGGCAAGGAAAAATGGTTAAACGCTATTCCGCCCTATCAAGGTGGAGGTGAAATGATAGCAACCGTACGCTTCGAAAAAACAACTTACAACGAATTGCCGTTTAAATTTGAAGCTGGCACGCCTGATTATATTGGTTCAACAGCATTGGCCGAAGCATTACGCTATGTGCAAGAAATTGGAATTGAGAACATTGCAGCTTATGAGCATGAACTCACGGTTTACGCAACTAAGCGAATTCAAGAAATTGATAATGTTCGAATTATTGGACAAGCCAATGATAAAAGTGCTGTAGTTTCGTTTTTAGTAGGCGAAATTCATCCGTATGATATTGGTATGTTGCTTGATAGATTAGGTATTGCTGTGCGAACGGGTCACCATTGTGCACAACCACTTATTGATTCGCTTGAAATTCCAGGCACTGTAAGAGCTTCGTTTTCATTTTACAATACAAAAGAAGAAATTGATATTTTTATCGATGCATTGAAACGAGTTGTGATGATGTTGAGTTGATTGTTTCGCGTTTCGTGTTACTATCTGAATTCTAAACCTTATAAACTTTCAACTTTATAACTTTATAAACTTTAAGAACTTTAAGAACTTTACAAACATTACAAACCCAATATGAGCATTAACGAAATACAGGATAATATTATTGAAGAATTTGAGCAATTCGACGATTGGATGGATAAATACGCCTTATTAATTGATTTAGGCAATTCGCTTGAACCTCTTGAAGACAAGGACAAAACACCGCAAAACATTATCGAAGGTTGTCAGAGTCGTGTGTGGCTAAACGCCGAATACCATGAAGGTATCATCACCTATCAAGGTGAAAGTGATGCAATATTAGTAAAGGGCATTGTGTCGTTGCTTATTCAGGTAATGTCGAAACATACACCCGATGAAATTTTGAATACCGAACTCTATTTTATCGACAAAATAGGATTAAAAGAGCACCTCTCTCCTACCCGTTCGAATGGCTTGGTTGCCATGGTTAAACAAATGAAAATGTACGCATTGGCATTCAAAAGTAAAGTAAATTAAGCGTATTACTTTCCGATACAGAATTTACCAAAGATATTTCCTAGAATTTCATCGTTTGAAATTTGACCGGTAATTTCGCCCAGAAAATGCATGCATTCGCGTATATCCTGCGATAGGAAATCACCCGATATATTGGATTCGAGTCCTTGGGAAACTCGTTGAATGGCCTCAAGTGCATGTTTGAGAGCTTCGTAGTGACGCACATTGTTTACAACTACATCGTCGGTCTGAATTTCGGGCAGTTGTGAAGCTTGTATTAAAGCATTTTCCAGCGCTTCGGTATTTATTCGGTTTTTAGCCGATATATAAATTCGTTCGCCATCGAACTGATCAAAAAGATGCGTTAAAACATCGCGTTCATCTTCGGCAATTTTATCAATTTTATTAAACACTAAAATTACTTTTTTACCTTCAGCCCGTTTTTGAATACGCTCAGTAAGCCATTCAATATGCTCGCTAAGTTCAGTACAATCAAGTATCCAAAGTACAATGCTAGCTTGTTCAATCTTTTGATAGGTACGTTCAATACCCATATTTTCAATTTTATCTTTGGTATCGCGTATGCCGGCAGTATCAATAAACCGGAAATTAATTCCTCTAATCGAAATTATATCTTCAATTACATCGCGTGTAGTACCATGAATATCAGACACTATAGCACGATCCTCGTTTAAAAGCACATTAAGTAATGTGGATTTACCCACATTTGTTTCGCCAACTAAAGCCACTGGTATACCATTTTTAAGTGCATTACCAATGCTAAACGAATCGGCCAATCGAGTTATAAGTTGTTCAATATCAGCAGAAAGTTGTTTTAAATGATCGCGATTTGCAAATTCAACATCTTCCTCCGAAAAATCGAGTTCTAACTCAACCAACGATACAAAATTGAGCAATTGTGTTCGAAGTTTTATTAATTCATTCGAAAATCCACCCCGCATTTGATTCATAGCCATTCGATGTGAAGCTGCTGACGTAGAAGCAATTAAATCGGCTACTGCTTCAGCCTGCGAGAGATCCATTTTTCCATTCAGAAAAGCACGCTGTGTAAATTCACCAGGTTGAGCTAACATACAACCATTCTGAATCAATATTTGAAGAATTTTTTGCTGAATAAATACAGAACCATGACAAGATATTTCAACTACATCCTCGCCTGTAAACGAATGTGGATTCCGAAAAACGGTCACTAATACTTCGTCGATTATTTCATCTAAATCACTAATAATACTACCAAAACTAACCGTATTGGCTGCTTGAAGCATTAAGCTTTGATGTTGGTTTTTAGGTTTATAAATGGCATTACAAATTTCAAATGCTTGTGACCCTGAAATACGAATTACAGCTATACCCCCTGTTCCGGGCGCTGTTGAAATGGCTGCAATGGTAGAATTGGCTATCATAAAATGATTTTTAATGTCAAAAGTATACAAAGATATAACAATACAGAGAAAACAAGAAATGTAGCAGCTAAAAATTGATATTATTTCGATTCATTCGTTCAATTGCCATAACATTTTATATCTTTGTACGTTATTTAATCATTCAATAAATACAATATTAATGAAACGTATCTTTCTTTTTTTCACAATAACCATCGCTATACTATCGTGTAAGCCCGATGAGCCTATTGCAAAATATATATACGAATCCAAACCACACTACGACAAAGGATATGTTGAGTTTTACGGACCGTATTACGAACAGTATAATATTAAGAACAATGTTATTTCACTATCGCTTTTAAGTGATTCGCTCAAGATTTCGGAAGAAGGTGAGTTGAGTGGATTAGGCCAATACTTAACAATCGACGATATTTTCGTACCAGAAGGAGTTGACTATTTGACTGAGGGTGAATATGTTGCAGACAGCACATCAAAACCATTCACATTTTATCATGGCCAAAATTTCAAAGTTGACGAGCTTAAAATTGATGTAGGTGCAAGTTTATATTATTTTGAAAAAAACAAAAACTTTTCAGTAAAAAAACATATAAGCAGGGGTTCGTTTACGGTTAAAATTACTGATTCAAAGCATATTATCACATGTAATTTTGTACTTTCGGACAGTTCGAAGGTGGAGGGCAGTTTCTCAGACACACTTCCTCATTTTGATTTTTCGACTCCAACTATTTTAGGTTCACGAAGGAAAATTATTACAAAAATGGCTTTGTAAAAATTACTTTTAAAAAAATCTATCTTTGTACTTCAAAACAAACTCAATATGTTTATTAACGAACGCGAAACTCGCACAGAAAGACTTCTGGAAGTTGCCAACAAAATGATGACTGCTGCCCGAACAGCACCTAAAGGTAAAGGCTTTGATATAATCGAAGTAGCCATGATTACCGGCGAGGATATTCAGAAAGTTTCGGATGCAATGTTGGTTTATAGTGAGAAAACAGGACTGAAATTTGTAATGCGCGATGCTGAAAACATATTATTAGCCGAAGCCATTGTATTGATTGGTACGCGTCAGCAGATTCATAATCTCAATTGTGGCTATTGTGGTTTTTCAACCTGTGCCGAAAAACTTGAATTTAACGACGTACCTTGTGCTATCAATAGTGTGGATGTAGGTATTGCTTTAGGTTCAGCCTGTTCGGTTGCTGCCGACGAACGTGTGGATAGTCGTATTATGTTTTCGGTAGGCCGTGTGGTACTTGAAATGGGTTTAATGCCAGGTTGCAGTTCTATTTACGGAATACCTATCAGTTGCAGTTCTAAAAATCCATTTTTCGACCGAATTTCGAAAACACCACCAGCTAATTGAATGCTATAGTTTAATTTTTCATTTTTTTATCTTTCAACACAAACAATGGAGCAAATAGGTTTTTTACTTTTAGGCATTGCAGCAGGAATATTATCAGGCTTATTTGGTATTGGTGGTGGCATAATTATGGTGCCTACCTTGATTGCATTTTTTGGCATGGACATACTGAATGCTAATGCAACTTCCCTAACCGCTATGCTATTACCTGTAGGAGTATTTGGTGTAATAGCCTATTATAAAGCTGGTTTAATAAATATCAAAGACTCACTCTGGATTGCATTTGGTTTGTTTGTTGGTTCATTTATTGGTGGTGAATTTGCAGTAAATGTAAGCGAAAATTTATTGGCAAAATTATATTCTGGTTTTTTACTTTACATTGCACTTAGTTATTTTGATGTTTTTGCAAAAATCGGAGAAATTCGACGAAAGTATTTTTCAAAAGAAAGTAGTATTCATTCAAATTCCACATCAGTGGTTAAGGATAAATCTTTTCCGAAACCATTTTGGACATTTATATTGGTGGGATTTGCTGCAGGTATATTTGCTGGTATGTTTGGCAAAGGTGGTGGAATAATCATAGTACCCATTTTGATAAGCCTTTTTCATTACGATGGTAAAATGGCTGTAGCTACATCATTAGCAGCATTGCAACTTCCGGTAGGCTTACCAAGTGTTTTGATATATGCACAAAACGGTTATCTGAATATTGCCACAGCTGCAATTATAGCTATAGGAATGGTTGTAGGAGCATTAATTGGCTCAAAAATGGGTATAAAACTACCTGCCAAAGCTTTTAAAAAGTATTATGCCGTGTTTTTATTAATGGTAGCCATTTACATGCTAGTAGGCTATTTATAAATAATAAAAATAGTGGGACGTTTACTCAAATCGGGCACATTTCCTTTCCAAGCTTTCACCGTTTTAGTAACAATAAATTCCGATTCGAGCGTAATATCAGCTGCAATGCATAGTTTTGTATTGGGTTGACAATTATTTAAAATATCATCTACCATTTTCATATTCCGATATGGAGTTTCGATAAAAAGCTGCGATTGATTTTCAGCATAAATACGATTTTCGAGTTTCTTCAAAGCTTTTACTCTATCGGCAGGCTGTACAGGCAAATATCCCACAAATGCAAAACTTTGACCATTAAAACCTGAAGCCATCAATGCTAGCAATATGGACGATGGGCCAATAAGCGGAACTACCTTAAAATTCTGACTTTGAGCCATTGCCACTACATCGGCACCTGGATCGGCAATAGCAGGACAACCAGCTTCGGAAATTACGCCCATATCATTTCCTTGTAACATAGGTTTAATATACGAACTTAACTCTGCAGCTGTGGTGTGTTGGTTTAGCACAAAAAAAGTCAAATCGTCAATCACAATAGCCGGATTTACTTTTTTGAGAAAACGGCGTGCTGATCGCAAGTCCTCTACGATAAAATACTTTAGTGAAGTGACAATCCCAGCATTAAACGCTGGCAAAATTCGATCGAAGTTTATTTCACCAAGCGAACAAGGTATAAGATAGAGTGTAGCCATTTTTTGAGGTTTGAAATGTTTGAGGTTTGAAAAGTTTAGCATCAAATTATTGTTCGTAAATCTTCCAATTCTTCGCTCAGCAGTTCCCATTCATACATTTTATGTTCCAATTCGCGTTGTTTTTTTTGATATTGCATAATAAAATCTGAATCTGATGCAAATTCGGGTAATTCCAATTTTTTATTCATCTCCTGGAGTTCATGCTCAAATTTCTGAATATGACTTTCCATCTCCTCAACATCTTTTTCAGCTTTCCTTATTTTTTTATTAATTTCCTTCCGTGCTTCGTAACTCAATTTATTTTCGGACTGCGATTTATCTTCGATAGTTACTTCACGCTTCAATTGGTTCTTTATCTCTAGTTCATTCAGGTTTTGCATTTTTTTATATTGCAAAAAGTCGTATATACCACATAAGTGTTCACGTA
>JBMOHZ010000057.1:0-10313 GCA_049317585.1 Paludibacter sp. | reverse complement strand
GCACCTAATAACGGCGCAGCCCCCTAAACATTTATATCTTCGTCGTCAAATACTATTTCGTTAGCAAGTTTACCAAACCTACTGGTTTTTTTGTTTATAATCAGCGTCGATGGGATGGCTGTTAAATCTTTGTTTTCGGAATTTGATAGTTCGTTCCAGCCTTGGTAGCTAATGAGCATAAAGCTAAAGCGCGAAATAATAGAAGCATTGTTTTTGGACGTTTTAATCGTTTTTACTCTATTGATAAAGTTCTTTTGAAGCTCATCTATAGCCACTTGAATAGATTTATTTTTTTGAGCTACATTGTTTACATCAATAATAAAAATACTCACTTCGGCATTGTTGCGCATTAATCGGCGTGCATAACGGATTAAAAAACCGTCGTTCTCGTTTTCTAAAATCACCATTGTGGTGGTTATTTTGCTGAATCCACGGTTTACGAATACCCCCACACTACAACGGCTATTTTCAATAAAATACTTTGTTTTATCTTTTATCAGTGAGCCTGGATAAAAAATGGCTTGTGTTTTCGAAATGCGATTCAACGCGCGGTTGAGCCACGTAGTTTGTGTAAATATTTTGCGTTCTTTGAAAAACGGTATGCCCGAGAGTGATACGCCAGCACCAACCAACAAGAAATCGAAGTTATTGTAGTTTGCTGTTTTTACAATTCCCTGTTCTATATTATCGGTAATTTTATAATCGGTTTCAATAGGTATTTCGAGTCGGGCAGCTTCATCATTTATCAGTTTAAAGCTTTCGGTAGAGTATTGTTCGCTATAAAGCGGGTTTATATCGGTTCCAGGAGTAATGTGAAGCACGTTCACCGCCAAGCTGTTTTTGGACCCGTCCAACACTGTTTTAGCTACATTGAGAAGCGTTTTTCCATTTTCAGGATTTCCCAACGCAATAAGCGCCTTGAAAACACCCAAACTTTGCTGACGTTCCATTTCCTCTACTATGCGTTTTTCAGGGAATATCTTTTCGATTAACGATAGTATAGGCGTTGTCATAAAAGTAGTTACCAAAGCCATAATCACCAACATTACAAATATTGGAGGTGGCAAAATACCCATTTCGTACCCAATATTAAGTACAATAAGTTCCATTAACCCGCGTGTATTCATCAAAATACCAATACTCAAACTGTCTTTCCAGTTT
Source organism: Paludibacter sp. (assembly GCA_049317585.1). Taxonomy (GTDB): domain Bacteria; phylum Bacteroidota; class Bacteroidia; order Bacteroidales; family Paludibacteraceae; genus Paludibacter. Next base: position 9,152 of record JBMOHZ010000057.1, on the reverse strand, counting down.
TCGCCCAATATTCTGGCAGTAAATGCACCACCAACAAATTTTCCGGTTACGGCAACCCCAATTATTAATAAGCACAATAGCCATAAATCTGGAGTGTTCAACAAGCCAACTTCGGTACGTAAACCAGTATATACAAAAAATAAAGGTAAAAATAAAGTAAGCGAAACATCTTCAATTTTATCCACTATTAGTTTGCGGAACGAAGGAAGAGGAGGCATAATTACACCAGCTAAAAACGCACCAAATAGTGCGTGGATACCAATTAATTGTGTAATGAAAGCGGATAAAATCAGTACTAATAGGAAAAATGCAAATACACTTTTGTTTACCACTTCTCGGTTTTTGTATATATCGCCTAATCGTTTGAGAAACGGGCGAACAATAGCCAACATGATTACAACATAAATAATTGAGAATAATATGGTGTAAATTGAACTTGCAAAACTACCCGTTTTGGCTATAGCAGTAACTGCTGCTAACAAGCACCAGGCTGTAATATCATCATTGGCAGCACTCGCAATAGATATAGCACCAAGATGTGACTGCGACAAGCCTTTTTCCTGCACAATGCGCGCCAGCACCGGAAAGGCTGTTATACTCATCGAAATGCCAATAAACAATGCAAATGAGAGAAAATCGGTATGTCCGGCAGCAAAATCTTCGTAAAGGAAATAGGCCAACACCATACCGAGTAAATATGGAATTATAATGCTGGAATGGCTTATTACAAAGGTTACACCCATTTTGTTTTTGAGCATACCAAGGTCGAGCTCCATGCCTACAGTAAACATAAAGAGCACTAAGCCAACCTGACTAATAATGTAAATATTAGACAGGGAACTGGTGTTGAATAGAAAATTAAAAGTATCGGGAAAGAAATAGCCTAAGAGTGAAGGCCCTAGAACAATACCAGCCAAAATTTCGCCAATAACTGTAGGTTGCCCTAGCTTAACGAATACAAAGCCAAAAACACGCGAAACAATAAGAATAGCTATGATTTGCAATAAAAGCATTGCTGCCGGCTCGGCCAAATTATGCATAACCGACTGAACAAATACATCGTAAGTATTTGAATTTGAAACTACTTCAACAATGCGGTCTGATTTTATAGAGTCAAATTTTTTAGCATTTTGAAATAGAATGTAGCTCAGTACTATAAAAGTAATTATAATTGAGCTATAAAATATCCATGTTCTTTTTTGACTTATCTGCATATTATTCAGGATATAAGGTAATTGTATTTAATAAAATGGTAAACAATTCAATAATAAGTTTGTTTATTGAGTGTGCTTAACCAAGTGCGATTTCACTGCAAAAGTAGTGTTTTTTAGCGAAATATATATATCGATATTTCAAAATAGCACATTCTTATAAATGCATTGAAGCAAATAGGATGTTATCGACAAAATTTGAGTAAATTTGCACACGTAATTCTAAATTTTTAAAACAATTTTTTTCATGGAAGTGAATGGTTATTTCTGGGCTGCTTTCGTAGCTTTTATTTTGGTTATGTTAGCGCTCGATTTGTTTGTGTTTCACAAAAAAGACGAAGTGGTGAAAATTAAAGAAGCATTGCTTTGGAGTGCTTTTTGGATAGCGCTCGCATTGATTTTTAATGTTGGGGTCTATTTTTATGGCGGTAAACAAGTTGCATTTGACTTTTTCACCGCTTATTTGCTCGAAAAGTCCTTGAGTGTCGACAATCTATTTGTGTTTATTTTGATATTCGGGTTCTTTAAAATTAAACCTGAACTGCAGCACCGCGTACTATTTTGGGGTATAATTGGGGCGCTAATAATGCGCGCTATCTTTATTTTTGCAGGTGTGGCGCTTATCACTAAGTTTGCCTGGGTAATGTATATTTTTGGAGCATTCCTTATTTATACTGGTATACACATGCTTTTCGAAAAAGAAGAAGATGAATTTGACCCTAATAAAAATATTGTCATCAAACTGTTCCGTAAAATTATGCCAGTTACGCATGAGCTGGTTGGACATAAATTTTTTGTTCGTATAAATAAAATAACATACGCTACGCCGCTTTTTATAGCCTTGCTGCTTATCGAAGCTTCGGATGTGATTTTTGCAGTGGATTCTATTCCCGCAGTTCTATCGGTTACGAGCGATGTGTTTATCGTATTTACTTCCAATATCTTTGCTATTCTGGGCTTGCGCTCGCTGTATTTTGCACTGAGTGGTGTGATGGGATTTTTCCGCTATCTGAAATTTGCATTGGCATTTATTCTGTCGTTTATAGGCATAAAAATGTGTGTAAATGAGCTGGCCAAAGAAATGGATTATGGATTTCATATCAGCAATTTTGTATCGTTGGGAGTTATTATTGGAGCACTCACCATATCAATTATAGCATCTATTATTGTTGAAAAAAGGGAATTAAAACGCTCGTAATGTTTCGGAAATACAGCAATCTTTTTGTTCTGTTGGCAGTAATCGCGCTGGCTGCGCTGTCGGTTTTTGTATTTTTTCGTATCGATTTAACATCGGACGGACGGTATAGTATTTCGCCACAAAGTAAAGAGCTGATGCAGCAAGCTAACGAATCGGTCATCATGACACTTTATCTGGATGGCGATTTAAATCCTGGTTTTCAGCGCTTGAAAAAATCGACTGTGGAGTTGGTTGACGAATTGGATGTGTTTGCCATTAAAGGCATACGTTTTCAAGTGGTAAATCCTTCGGAAGCAAGTTCTACTCAAGAACGCGAGAAAAATCAGGCTGAGCTGGCAGCTCTTGGCATGACTCCAACCGCTATTTACGAACGGGATAAAGAAGGCAAAGCCATACAGAAAATAGTATTTCCCTGGATTAAAATTTCGTATAAAAGCAAAACTGTATTTGTCAATCTCCTTAAAAATATCAGAGGTGTTTCGGGCGACGAAAACTTAAATATTTCCATTGAGAACCTTGAATTTGAACTGACAGATGGCATACGTAGAGCCATGAAAACTTCCGTTTCGAAAATTGCTTTTATAGAAGGACATGGCGAACTCAACGAAGCCGAAACCTACGATATTAGTAAATCGCTGAGTCGGTATTTTCAGATTGACAGAGGTGTAATTGCAAACGATGCCTCTATTTTACGCCCTTACAAAGCCATTATTATTGCCCGACCAACTTTGCCATTTAGCGAAAAAGATAAATTTATTATTGACCAATACATTATGCAAGGCGGCAATGTGTTGTGGTTGATAGATGGAGTGCGCATTGCGCGTGAAAACTTATCGGTAAGCGGACTTTCGCCTGCTATGGAACTTGATGTAAATATATCGGACCAATTGTTCAACTATGGTGTACGCATTAACTCCAACTTACTACAGGATGTGCAGTGTGCTCAAATTCCAGTGAATATTGCCCCAAAAGGAGCGAAGCCGCAATTTGAATCGTCGCCATGGTTTTTTGCACCTTTGTTATTAACGTCGTATCAGCACCCAATTACTAAAAATATAACTGAAGTGCGCAGCGAATTTGCTTCGTCGGTCGATATTGTTGGAGAAAACAAAGAAGTGAGAACGGCTTTATTATTGGCCAGTTCGGATAACACCCACGCTATGGCTACGCCAGCTACCATCGATTTAAGTGCTATGCCCAATGCAACTGACAAAAGCTATTTTAATCAGGCTTATTTGCCTGTAGCGGTATTACTCGAAGGTAAGTTCAAATCTAATTTCGAAAACAGGCTTGCTCCAGAGGGACTATCGGGCATTCAGCAAGTGCTGACCCAAAGCATGCCATCCAAGCAAATAGTGGTGGCCGATGGTGATATTATCAGAAATGAGACAAATGGCATTGCCAGCGATAGCACCACGTTGCCTTTAGGTTTTGATAGGTATATGAATCAACAGTTTGGCAATAAAGAGTTTCTGCAAAATGCTTTACTTTACTTAGCCGACGATCCTAAATGGCTGGAGTTACGCTCTCGCTCTTTAAAACTACGATTACTAAACAAGCAAATCATTTCGGAACAAAAACTTTTTTGGCAAATTACAAATATTGCTTTGCCGTTGGTTATACTGGTTTTTGTTGGGTTATTGTATCAATACTTCCGTCGCCGGAAATATACGAAGTAACAGAAAAATTATTTAGGAGCTTTGATATATAAATAAATACCAATACCTAAAAACACAACATTGGGCAGCCAAACAGCCACAAATGCCGACATCAGTCCATTTACCGAGAAGGTGGTGGAAAATGTGGAAAATAAAATATACAATGAGCTCAGGGCAAGGCCAATACCTAAGTGTAAACCCATACCACCTCGCACCTTGCGCGACGAGAGCGAAACGCCAATCAATGTCATGATAAATGCAGCCAACGGCATCGAAAACCGTTTGTAATACTCGTCCTCAAAGCCTTGAATATTGCCCACCCCACGGCTTTTTTGCCTGTCGAGGTAGCTGCCAAGTTCATTAATATTTAGTTGCGCACTTTCTTCGGACGTAATAAAAAACTCGCGAGGTTCCACGTTGATAGTTGTATCTATTTCGGTACCTTTTTTAATGCTTTCGCGCATGCCATCAAAATCGCGCTGTAGGTAATTGGTTAATATCCAATGTTTAGCTGTGTCCCAGCGTGCAGTTTCGGCTGTGAGGCGCGATGTAAGAATTTTATCTTCAAATTTTTCGAGCGAAAACCGATAACCCGTTTTCTCGGCCACTTCGTAGCGTTCGATATACATGATTACGTTTTTTTCGACCTCCATTTGTACGTTACGGGCGTTGTCGAGTTTTTTCTTTTTTATGTATTTATCCTCAAAGTCGAGCATTTTGGCCGAAGCAGGCGGTATGATGTAAGCGCCCAATACAAACGACATGGAGCTGATAACAACTGCCGAAATAATATATGGTACCATTAAGCGCCTAAAGCTCACTCCACTGGCAAGAATAGCCACAATTTCGGTATTGCCAGCCATTTTGGACGTGAAAAAAATAACTGCTATAAAGGTAAATAGTGGGCTGAACATATTCACGTAATAGGGAATAAAATTCAGATAATACTCCATAACAATGGCTTTGAGAGGAGCATTGGTGTCGAAAAAGTTATCGAGTTTTTCAGTTAAATCAAATACTACCGAAATGCTAATAATCAAAACAATAGAATAGAAAAAAGTACCCAGAAACTTACCGATAATGTAGGTGTCGAGTTTTTTTAAACCAAGTTTCTGATAATTAAATGCCATTTTTTGAAAGCGTGTGAATTACTTTTTGATGTTTTTTGAATTTTAACGTACAAAGATAAAGCTTTTTTTGGTTGTAATTGTTTTGGATGCTATTAAAAATACATTATTGATTTTATAAGTTACTAATAGCACAACTAACCTGGTTTTTTTACTTGCTATTTTTGTATTTGGTGTAATTTTATTGATTTTTATAAAAAAAATAAGTGCTTTGATGGTTGAAAACTCGAACTTTCGGACTATTTTTGAACATTGTAAATATCAAAGGCGTTTTTCTCAATGACAACAGTTATTTAATTACCGGATGCAGAAACAAGAAACTAAAACACTTACTGAGGAGGAACAGATTCAAGCTGAGTTTGAAATGCTTCTGGACGATTATAGCAAAACTAATCATCGCCAGAAAGTGGAGATTATTACCAAGGCTTTTAATTTTGCTAAAGCGGCTCACAAGGATATGCGGCGCAGGTCAGGTGAGCCATACATCATGCATCCGTTGGCTGTGGCACGCATTGTAGTGCGCGAAATTGGTTTGGGATCCACCTCTATTTGCTCGGCATTGCTGCACGATGTGGTGGAAGATACCGATTACACGGTGGAAGATATTGAAAAACTATTTACACCAAAAATTGCTCAAATTGTTGATGGCCTGACCAAGATATCGGGTGGTATATTTGCCGAAAAAGCTTCGGAGCAGGCTGAGAACTTCCGTAAGTTACTACTTACCATGTCGGAGGACATACGTGTAATTTTGGTTAAAATGGCCGATAGGTTGCACAATATGCGAACTTTGGGCTCCATGCCGGCTGCTAAACAATATAAAATAGCGGGCGAAACAACCTATATTTATGCACCGCTGGCTCACCGCTTAGGCCTTTTCAGAATAAAAACAGAGCTCGAAAACCTCAGTTTCAAATACGAGCACCCCGATAAATTTCAGTTTATTGAAGATAAATTGGCCGACGACGAAGAGGCCCGAATACTATTTTATCGCGAATTTACCGAACCCATAAAAAAGAAAATGGCTGATATGGGTTATCGTTTTTTTCTGAAAGAACGTGTAAAATCGGTTTTTTCGATATGGAATAAAATGAATTCGAAAAACATACCATTCGAAGAGGTGTTTGATTTATTGGCCTTGCGTATTGTGTTTGAACCCAAAGAAGGCATGAGTGAAAAGGATCAATGCTGGATGCTTTACTCGGCTCTTACCGAAATTTACAAACCGCATCCCGAACGAATTCGCGACTGGGTAAGTAACCCCAAAGCCAATGGATACGAAGCATTGCACATCACACTTATGGGACCATTAGGGCGATGGGTGGAAGTGCAAATACGAAGCAAACGTATGAATGAGATTGCCGAAAAAGGACTTGCGGCACACTACAAATACAAAACGGGCGAAAACGACGAATCGGAACTCGACAAATGGATGAAAACCATTAAGGAATTGCTCGAAAACCCCGAACCGAATGCTATTGACTTTATGGATACATTCAAACTCAACTTGTTTGCATCCGAAATATTTGTTTTTACACCCAAAGGCGAAATTAAGACCATTGCATTGGGTTCTTCGGCACTCGATTTTGCATTTTCGCTACACTCCGACCTTGGTATGCGGTGTATTGGAGCTAAAGTAAATCACAAGTTGGTGCCGCTGAGCTATAAACTGCAAAGTGGTGATCAGATTGAAATTATTACCACCAAAAAGCAGTCACCTATGCCCGAATGGCTCAATTACGTTTCGACTGCCAAAGCAAAAACAAAACTGAGAGCGTTTTTCAAAAAGGAAGAAAAACAAATTATGGCCGAAGGTCAACGGCTTATCGAAGAGGTTTTAGCCAATAAAAACCTGAAGCCCGAAAACGAAATAATGGTGAAGATAATGAACCATTTTAGTTTCACCGACCGCAATACGCTATACCTACAAGCAGGACGAGGTTTGATACACATCGACGAAATTGCCAAAATTACATTTAAGCCCAAGGATCAGAATGTGTTTATTAAATATCTGAAAATGCCTTTTGTAGGCAATACGGATAATAAACAACCCAAATCGGTGCCAATTGATGGGGTACTTGTAAATAAAATTGACCGTAAAAAAACACTGCTACTTACCGAAGAATATGCAGGCACTGTATATCATTTAGCCGAGTGTTGTCAGCCTATACCTGGCGACGATGTGCTTGGTTATGTGGACGATACCGAAAAACTTTTTATTCATAAACGCGAATGCCCCGAAGCAGCAAAACTAAAATCGAGTTTTGGCAAACGGTTGGTATCGGTTGATTGGGCAACACACAAGGCACTCTCATTTATTCAAACGCTCGAGATAAAAGGCATTGATAAGCAAGGTGTTATGATTGAAATTTTGAAAGTAATATCCGAAAAATTTGGTGGAAACATTAGTAAAATAACAATCGAAACGAACGATGGAATTTTTATTGGTCTTTTCTCCATATCAGTACACGATACCGAAGATATTGAATTGCTATGCAAAAATATTAAGAAGATTTCGGAAATCACATCGGTGCAACGGGTGTAAAAAAAAATCACTATTTTTGCAGGCTCAAAATTTGTAACAAATAAAACTATTCTAAATAAAAAAATGGGAAAAGTGCTCATTATTGGCGCCGGAGGCGTAGGAACCGTTATAGCTCACAAAATAGCTCAAAATCCGGATGTATTTACTGAAATAATGTTGGCCAGTCGCACCAAATCAAAATGCGATATGATAGCTGCTGACGTAAAAGTGCGCTATGGCGTAGAAATAAAAACGGCTCAGGTTGATGCTGATAATGTACCCGAATTGGTCACTTTGCTTAATGCTTACAAGCCCGAATTGCTTGTTAATGTGGCTTTGCCATATCAGGATTTAACCATTATGGATGCTTGCCTCGAAGCGGGTGTAAACTACATGGACACCGCTAATTATGAGCCTAAAGACGAAGCTCATTTTGAATACAGCTGGCAGTGGGCATACAAAGAAAAGTTTGAAAAAGCCGGATTAACAGCCATTTTAGGTTGCGGTTTCGACCCTGGCGTAACCAGCATTTATACGGCTTATGCTGCTAAGCATTATTTCGACGAAATTCATTACCTCGACATTGTAGACTGTAATGCTGGTGACCATGGCAAAGCATTTGCTACCAATTTCAACCCCGAAATTAATATACGCGAAGTTTCGCAACGAGGTAAATATTGGGAAAACGGTGCATGGGTGGAAACGGAACCACACGAAATTCACAAAGCACTTAATTACCCCGAGATTGGACCCAAAGAGTCGTATGTTATTTACCACGAAGAGTTGGAATCCTTAGTTAAAAACTACCCAACAATAAAACGTGCTCGCTTTTGGATGACATTTGGGTTGGAGTATTTAACGCATTTGCGTGTAATTCAGAATATTGGTATGGCGCGCATCGACGAAGTGGAATACAACGGTGTGAAAATTGTACCTATTCAGTTTCTGAAAGCCGTATTACCAAATCCGGGCGATTTGGGCGAAAACTATACGGGCTGGACATCCATTGGCTGTCGCATTAAAGGTATTAAAGATGGCGTTGAAAAAACCTATTATGTGTACAACAATTGCAGTCACGAAGCAGCCTACAAAGAAACAGGAACTCAAGGAGTAAGCTATACTACAGGCGTACCAGCTATGATTGGAGCCATGATGTTTATGAAAGGACTGTGGCGCAAGGCAGGCGTTTATAACGTGGAAGAATTCAATCCCGATCCATTTATGGAGCAACTAAACATACACGGTTTGCCATGGGTTGAACTTCATAATATCGACCTCGAATTATAACTTATCCCTTGCGGGATTAGTATAAAACACAAATTGAGCTGCTTCAAAAATTAAATTTGAAACAGTTCAATTTTTTTAGTATTAAAACCCCGTCTCACCGGATATGGGAATTTGCGCACCGTCGTTGGGAACCAACGGTCAGCGTAG
>JBMOHZ010000056.1:0-10381 GCA_049317585.1 Paludibacter sp. | reverse complement strand
CTTTATTATCTGAACAATACTTCAAAAAATCAGGAATCCAAGCTGGTGTTGCCACAGCAGGACCACCTACTTTTAAATTTCCATGTACTTTTTTTACATTGGTGGCCACTGTTTTATACATTAAAAAATACTCCTCTTTCGTTCCTGTGAAGAAACCACCTAAATCGGGTTCATTCCACACTTCAAAAAACCATTTTAAAATTTCCGCTTCTCCATATCGTTCTTTCCAATGCGAAGTCAACGCATAAATAAGTTTTCCGTATTCTTCATACGATGCTGGAGGTGTAACATTTCCTTTCCACCAAAAAATTGTCTGACTGCCGCTACTCAATAGTTGAGGCATAAAACCAAATTCAACAAACGGACGAACCTTAATTTTCACTAGAAAATCAAACAGTTTATCAATATACTGAAAGTTATATACTATTTTTCCATTTTCTTCCAAACAAACTCTCATATCGTCGCTAAGCAATCCATGAAACCGAATATACTTAAAACCACAATCCTTTTTTGCTTGCAAAAGTTGCTCTTGCCAGTCGGCTCGTAATCCTTCGTTTGCTCTGCCTGCACCCACACAAAAGGAATACATTTCGGACAAGCTGCCTTTTTCCAATGAAAAATCAGCTTGAATTATTCGCTTTGAACCTACTACTACATTGTTTGAAGAAACAATAAGAAAAAGACAAATAATAAACCGATATATACGCTTAACTGTCATATAATTAATTATTTTACTTGTTCAATAAAAATGGCTTCGTAAGGTTCAAAATTAAGACTGATCACAATTTGAGATTTGGTAATTACAAAGTCTTTTTGCTCACTTACTAAAGTCGAAACGGATTGATTTCCAGAGTCAGGAATTCTCGAAATTTTAAATTTCATACTCGTTTTTTCACCAGTTAAAAGCGTGTTGTTCATTACAATATTTGCCCTGCATTTAGTGTTGGATTCGTTACCGAACAATCCCTTTACAGTTTTATTTTTTGCATCGAAAGCAACAATTCCATTCACAGGCACTTCTGTTTTGGCAGCTACCGCTACTCGCTCACCTTTCATTTCGGCATATTTTTTATAGATGTACCAAGTTGCTCGTGGCGAGTAAGCTGGAGTTTGATCGGCACGGGTCAATATATGGCACAAATGACCAGCCCATAATCCACGCGATAGGTTTATGGCTCCAACCGTAAAATCAGGATGCCACATATTGGGGTCTTCTTCCCAAACGGCATGGCAGGCACCTTCCACTTTTGCTTTTTCTAATTCGGCAAAATGCCACACATAAATGCCCGGATGATAAAGATGTTCGGGCACAATAATTTCAGGAATATCAATGGGTAGCGGCACCATTTTAAGTTCATTTTGCATGTAATTACGTATGTCGGTAACGTGTTTTAATATTTTGCGATGCGAGTCGGCGCCATTCAGTTCGTGCCACACCAGTCTATCGGGCATACAATTATTTTGCTTCGCAAAATTCAAAAACTCCCGAATAGTTTGCCCTTCGGTTTTTCCGGCTATCCACGGTTCATAAGCGGCGTAACTCGGTCCAACAATTTTGGCATTGGGGTCGTATTTTTTAATGGTTTGGTACGCAAATTTCCAAGTTGCTAAAAATTGCTCTGGAAAACGGTTCGAAGGCCAAAAATCGTTCGCATCTGGTTCGTTCCAAATATCCCATTCTATGTTTTTAATACCTTTCGTAAGTACATATTGCACTTGCTCTTTCAGTACTTGTTCAAATAAAGTATTTGGGTAAACTCCATCAATAGCATCATCTCCAGGCCACCCAACGGTATTTTGGTAGCCGCGATTTGTAAATTCAGAGCCGGCAATAATTTGTTGCCGCACACCCATCTTTTCAAGCCGATTAATCATTGGTTCGCATTTTAAACTAGTATTACCTCGCTGAGTGGGATTTAATTGCCATTCCCAATGCCAGCCATTCACATTGGGATAATCCATCATGGCATGGTAACGTACTAATTTTGGTGTGAGCGTTTCGAAAAATTCGGTAGCCGGAAGTGTTGCCGAAAAACCATATAAAAATCCCGAAGCTGCATGGGTAATTGTATCGGCCGATGTTGATAAATCAATGCTTAGTTTGTTTGATAATGTATCAATAGTATTCACAGGCGGTGTTACGGGCGGCAATTCATTCCCACACGAAAACAACGCTAAACCTGCGATTATTAATAATATTGATACTATTGTATTTCTCATGATAATATTTTTCTTGTTATGGAACAAAATTTTCCCAAACCTCTGCTTTCAAAGCCGGACGGGGAACAAATGCAAATGTTTCAGGCTTTTCTTCAAAAATCTGATAAATACTTTTTCCCTTTTCTAATCCTAAATTATGATATATTTCAGGACTTTTCAGAATGAGTTCCGAAGTTTCGTATTGTTCATTTCGCTCCCAAACCAATTGATTGTTAGCATCAAAAACAGGAAACCAAGCTATACCACCATGCGCCCTTACACCATTATAATCAAAACTGTATGCTCTATCGCACCAAGCACCAAAAACCAACGGATGAGTTGGATTTGCACTTATGGTGGCATGTACCCAATAAGGTGGAACTACCACCACATCGCCAACTTGTGCCTGAACTGCATAACATCGCCCCGGTTTATCTTCAGCAAATTCCTGCATATATATTACCGCTTCGCCTTCCCAAATTTCGTATACTTCGGGTGTTGACCAACCGTTAATGGGCGAAATTCCATGTATATGACCTTGACTTCGAATGGGTTCGTTTCCCAATTTTCCACCTGCATAAATTACTGTGCCATAAAGCAAATGCATTTTTTTTAATAATTCAAGATGCTCTTTTTTACCAACATCCATCGCAATAGCATATACAATCTCGGGCCCGGTGCAATTTGGTTCGCGCAAACTTAAGCGAATGTCGTTGATGAATCGCTGCTCCACTTGTGGACTAAAAACATCATTGCCATATTCAAAACCCATGGGCGAATGCTGCGGTGTAATATCAAATCCGGGATAAAACATATTAATATTTACGATTATGTATTTGTTCTGACAAATGCTTTAATGGTAGCACAAATTTCATCTTTCGAAAACGTAGTAGGACTTATTGTAAATTCGCCTACAGCAGCCGGCACTATAAAAGTTTCGGCATAATGAACCACAAAAGGTTCAAAAGTGCCAGTTGGACTTTGAATCAAGGCTTCTTTTCCTTGTACCAAATTAAGCACATTTACGCCGCCGTTTGTATGATGAACTACTTTAGTCGTAAACCAATTGCGACGCGTTTCAATAAACTCATTTTGATGCAAACCTGTCCGTTCTTCTTTATTTCCGGGTTCGTCTTTTAAAACTTCAACACGGTTGATAATCTCATTTTTTACCCATGTTTCGGTTCTATCCCACTGAATCACATTGTTACCGTGCTCAATATTGATGGGTCTTGGGCGACCATCTAAATCCAGTCGGCCCCAATCCCACAATTTAAACGTAAAAATATAAGGTGTTGCACTGATTTCCAACACTATGGAGTTTGCACCAGAGCAATGAACCGTTCCAGCCGGAATCAATACATGGTCGTGTTTCTTAATAGGATAAACACCTACATATTTTTCAACATCAAAAGTACCTATTCTTTGTGCTTTATTCAAGGCTTCGAGCATTTTATTCTTGTCAACATTATTTTTCAAACCCAAATAAACAACTGTGTCAGCATTTTCATCGGCATCCAAAATATAATAACTTTCGTCCTGCGTATAATGCATTCCAAATTTTTCCTGAATATACTCGGTAAGCGGATGCACCTGAAGACTTAAATTGCCACCTTGCATGGTATCCAGAAAATCAAAACGAATAGGAAATTCATCACCAAATCGTCCATGCACAGGATTTCCTAATAACTTTTGAGGATAAGCAAATACCAAATTTATTGATGGAATTTCTACTCTTATTTCATTGATATCTACATACAAGCTATTTTCTTCGGGTACACAATCGAACCCCCAGGCATAATTTACTACCTCTTTATCCAAATCAAACATTTCCTTCATCCATTGTCCGCCCCATGGTCCGGCATCGAAAAAAGGAACGACACGAAACGGTTGCTGAACGGCTTTTTGGAGAGCCAAATCAAGTGCATAAGCCGTGACTAAAGTTGGTTTACCCAAGGTATTAGTATCCAGCACATAATTCCAGCTTTGCCTTAATTTTTTCTTCCATCTATCGCAGATTCGCCAATCCACAAAAAAAGCCCGTTTGTATTGTAGCGCAGTTCTATCTTCACTGTTGTCAACTCCAATATTGCTTATCTGATTGTTTCTAAACCGTTTTTGTATCTCCCATCGAGCCATGTCGGCATATACCAATAAATCGTATGACGAACAAATATAAGCAGCACCTACACCGTAAACTATGGTCAATTCATTTTGATTTGAATTTATTTGATATTCAAATTGTTCTGTTATATTTCTATCAAAATAACAATCAATATTATAGCGCGTTAAGTAACCAAAAATAGCATCATCAGTAATATCATTTTCTAACAAAGCATTGATTGCGTCAGCAGGCAACATAAAATCTGAAGAATCGATAAAAACCGCTTGCTCAAAACCCTTTTTGAGTTCCGAAAGTAATTCGGTATAATTTACCCCATGATAACACTCTATAACCAACACAATTTGGGTTTTATTGATCGTTGCAAGTTTTTTTATCAACTCACTTACAACATCTTCCCAACCAGCCCAAACCTGCTCATCAGCCAAATTGATAGCAATTGCCGGAGATTTATCGTAATTGGATTTATTCTGCAAGTACTTTCTCATGAACCCTTTTTTGTTGTTTTAATAAAAACTCAATTCCGTATAAAGCAGCATCGTCGCCAAGTACTGATGCCACTACTACCACTTTTTCAACCGGACTCCAGGCATACTTGTTTACGTGTTGTTGCAGTACGGGTAAAATGTATTTTTTGCTTTTCATAATGCCGCCACCGAGGACAACTATCTGTGGGTCGTAAGCATGAATGTAGGTAACAATTGCCGCCGACCAAGCATCCAAACATTGATCCATCACCAATTTTGCATCAACATTTCCCTCTTCAACTAATTCAAAAATAGCTTTAAAATCAATATTGTCAGCATTTTCTTTAAACTCAATGGAAATTGCCTGATTTTTTTTTATAATCTTCTGTAAACAAAAGGTAGAAGCTACGGTTTCAACACATCCTTTGTTTCCACAAGTACAATCATCGCCTTTATAGTCGATTACAAAATGTCCACCCAGCGAACCTGCCTGAAAATGAACACCCCTCAATATCTTGCCCTCAATAATGACACCGGTGCCAATACCAGTGCCAATTGTCATCATCACCATATTATCAATTCCCTGAGCAATACCGTATTGCCATTCACCAATTGCTGATAAGCGCGCATCATTATCCATCACTATGGGTAACTGCCAATTGTCAAAAGCCCATTTGCCAAAGTCAATTTCTTTGGCGTCGTCGTATTTTGCGTTCGTTGCTATCACCGAACATTCTTTGGAATTTACCAAGCCGGGGAATGCAACACCAATGCCTTTTAACTGACTTTTCAGAATGCCATTGTGATTTAATATTTCATTCACAGTATCAACCAATTCCGATAATCTGCTTATTAATCCATTAGCAGATTTAGACATCAATGTTTTTTTTTCTACGATAACACCGTTTTTTATCAGTCCCAGTTTAATGAAAGTTCCGCCTAAGTCTATTGCAACAATAAATTCCATCAATTATCTAAATTAAAGTTGGTACACCATTTATTCCCATTAATCGTTTGGCAAATCCGCGATTGGCAATTTCTTCGTAATTATGCCCTGCATCAGCAGGCCAGCAGGCTGCAAATGAAAATACCTCATTTCCAATATTAGCCATTCTATGGGCAATGCCCCCGGGTATATAATGTAAACTGCCAGGCACAACTTTTTCTGCAGTCACATTCCGGTTTTCGTCCATAAGTATAAGCACTCCTTCACCCTCAATTCCCCAATAATACTCTGAGCTGTTTTCATTTATATGAAAATGGCCTTTGGTCATAAAATATTCATTCCCGACTTTTCCGGGATAAATTTTAGTAATCCCAAAATATAGACCGCCGGTTGTTCCTTCCTCAACCGGTAAATAGCAACTCACATCATAGGCTTTTTGACTCACATCAATATCTTTTAAAGCTTCCTGATCTGAATAAATATCTGATGTGGTAGCTATAGTTTGTGATTTCTCAACCAATTGTTTACCAATTAATTTTTCTTTTAAGAAAAATAATTCAGGCAATTTAATATTTTCATTACTCACGATGATGTTCTTGATTTTTTAAAATAGTGATTAAACTTTGTTTCTTTATAAATCTACTTTACAAAAAACAAAAATAGCGTATTCCTATACTTTAAAGCAGTATGAAATTTGCATATATTTATGGTATAATATCATTGCCGGTCGATTATAATTATAAAATGATTAATATATAATATATTTTAAACATTCACATCTTAAAATAAATGCTATCTTTGCATATAATTTATGGTATATTACCAAAAATTGGAGGCTTAAACTGGGCTAATTAATTAAAACTTTGTAATTTTGCAAAACAAATTTCTGTATTTATGACCAAGCCATTATTTCAGGACTTATCTTTTATAAAAGGTGGAGCAGTATCGCTCTATCGCGAAGAACTACCCCGTTTTGTTGTTCCATGTCATTTTCATCCTTCAATCGAAATAATGTATATCACATCTGGATCAGGAATCCGTTTTGTTGGTGACAACATCGAAAATTATGAGCCAGGCGATGTATGTATGATTGGACCTAACCTAATACATGAGTGGCGAAGTAATGAATATACAGATAGTGAAAATGTGGCATCGTGTTATTGCTTATTTTTTAAAAAAGAAATTTTCAGTGGCTCAATGATTCAATTACCCGAAATGGAAGCTGTAAAAAAAATACTTGAATTGTCGGAGTTAGGCCTAAAGTTTCATGGGACTACCAGAGAACAACTTAGCCTATTGATTAAGCAAGGTGAAAATTTACATGGTTTATCAAAACTCACTAATTTACTTGAGATACTAAATATAATGTCAAACACGAATGAGTATAATATTATTTCAAGTGCTGTTTTTTTAAATTCGAATAATAAAAACGACAACCTACGATTTAATAAGGTTCATCAGTTTATTATTCAGAATTTTAACAGGCCCATTACTCTTCACGAAATTGCAAATATTGCTAATATGTCTATTCCAGCCTTTTGCCGTTATTTCAAAAAAAGATCTTCAAAAACATTTACTCAATATTTAAACGACATACGTATTGGTCAAGCCAAAAAATTAATTATTGAGGGAAAATTCAAAATATCTTCTATTAGTAATATTGTTGGATTTAACAATATGTCGAATTTTATTGACCAATTTAAAAAAAACTGCAAAATGTTACCCTCTGAATATCAGAAAATGTATAGAGGTGAAAATTAGTTCTCCAAAAAAATTCCAAAAGAAAACGTCTATTTAGGTAGTATTTTAAAATAATCAATTTTCAAATTAACAGCTGTGTGTGAATTGACTCTGACTATATTGTCTCCTTCTTTTAGTTGAACATAGCCCAAGTCAATTTCTTCCCAACCGTTGGTTTTTTTTAATTTTGTACCATCCCATCCATTCAACATAAGTGCTCCTACAAGTATATCGGCAGAAAAATCTGCATCAGCAGCATATCTCATTTTTAGCATAGCTTTCATATCTCTTGCAACTTGTACCAATACCTGAGCATAATCAAAACGCTTGTCGAAACCTGTAACGTAACCCTGTCCTGAAAATCCAGACATAGTTGATTCAACTATAGCCTTGATTAATTTGCCACCAGCATCAGGAGCATTTTCTGCTTCCAGAAAGATTGAACAAGTAACAGGCAGCCCTTTTGAAATGCCTTTTGAATCAGGAACTATCGGTCTGATAGTGCCATCGGGGTTATACGTTAAATAATCGGCCATTAAGCTACGAGCAGAACCATTGCCATTCGAACCAATGGCGCTGTGATGGAAAGCAATCCAATGGTTGTTGAATTTAACTATGGAACCGTGATTTGTGCCCGCTTGTCCTTCAAATTTTGGAATGTAAATACCTTGGTACTTGTATGGCCCAAGTGGTTTATCCGAAATGGCATAATACATCTCTTCCGGCCATTGACCTTTAGGAAGCCCTGGATATGACAAAAAATATTTCCCTTTGTACTTATGAACCCAAGGTCCTTCAAAGACTTCAAACAACTGACTTGTCAAACTTACTTTTGTTTCGGGTTTTATCGAAAGTAAATCATCATTGAGTTCAGCTGCCTCACACTTACCTCCCGAACCCCAATATAAATATGCTTTCCCGTCATCATCAACAAACACGGCAGGATCCTGTCCCCAATCAACACCTTTAATATAACCTATATTTTGAAATGGACCCTGAGGAACATCGCTTACAGCTATACCAGTACGGAAAATACCTGTTTCATCGTGCATACAAAAAATTAAATAATACTTGCCGTGATGATAAACAGCATCAATTGCCCAAGCATAATCAATTGCCCAATCGACATCATCGACAGACAATACACGCCCATAATCGATCCAGTTAATTAAATCTTTTGTAGAAAATACATGATAATCGAACATGGTGGCATGATGGTTATTACCAGGCACATCGTGCGACGTATAGAGCCAAAGTGTAGTTGTGTCACCAGGCCAAACATGAGAGGAAGGATCGGCAGCATAAATGTGTGTAATAAAAGGATTCTGGGAATAACACCCTGATATACAAAATATAGCACAGAAAGAGAAAGTAACAAATATTTGTTTCATTTAAAATTTAATGTTTAATACCTGAGTATCCAAAAGGGTAAACAAACGTAGTTGAAGTTGTTTACTTACAATATCATTTGTTTTTTTGTAGTCAACTCATTTTCAATCTCTTCCAACGATTTTCCTTTTGTTTCGGGTAATTTGCGTAAAATAAAAATAAACCCAAGCAAACAAACTCCGGCATATACCCAAAATGTACCAGCCGCTCCAAACGATTTGTTGAGTAGCGGGAATGTGTATGTGAGAACAAAACAAGCTATCCACAAGGCAAAAGTGGCCAATGCCATGGCTGCTCCACGTATACGATTTGGAAAAATTTCGGACAAAATAACCCAAGTAATGGGCGCTAACGACATGGAAAATACAGCAATCGCTATTACCACAAGCGAAAGTACGGCAACTCCCTGAATTTGAAAATAAAAGGCGCTACCCAGAATTATGTAGGTTACAAATAAACCCATTGAGCCGAACAACATCAACTTTTTGCGACCCCAATTATCCACAGTGAACATGGCAACCAAGGTAAATATGAGATTTACACTTCCGGTAATTACAATGTTAAATAAGGTATCGCTCACGCCATAACCGGCAGCTGTAAATATTTCGTCGGCATAGTTAAATACGGTATTTATACCACACCATTGCTGAAATACAGCCAGCACAACGCCTATTATCAATATTGATTTGTATTTTGGACTTAATATAGCTTTGAAATCAACCTTTTCGCTTACATCGTTTAATGTAGCTTTGATATTCAAAATTTCCTGTCGCGCATAAGCTTCGCCGCCAATTCTTTTTAATGTTGGAAAAGCTTTGTCGGCTTTACCAGCTTTAACCAACCAACGTGGACTTTCGGGTAAAAAGAAAGTGAGTATAAAAAACAATATTGCTGGTGCTGCACAAGCATAAAACATCCACCGCCAGCCCATTTGTCCATTCCACGAAGCACGAATAAACTCATCGGTTGCACCAATAGGTACTTTTTCGGCAATTAGCATATTAACTAGTTGAGCAGCCAGTATTCCAATCACAATGGTCATTTGATTGAGCGAAACAAACCTGCCACGTAAATGCGACGGTGCTGCTTCGGCAATATACATGGGCGAAAGTGCTGAAGCTAAGCCAATTCCAACACCACCCACAATTCTGAAAATTACGAATACTGTATAACTTGAAGCAAGTCCTGTTCCAAACGATGCCACTGTAAATAAGAACGCCGACAATAATAAAGGCCACTTTCGACCGAATTTTTCACTGATAACGCCCGAAACTAACGCACCCACAATGCAGCCCACTAATGCACTACTCATAGCCCAAGCTTGCAAATTGGCGGATGTGCTAATATCAAAAAATCGCTCGTAAAATGCTTTAGCGCCCCCAATTACAACAAAGTCGTAACCAAAGAGCAAACCACCCATAGCCGAAACCATCGAAATGCCAAAAATGTAAGTTTTGTTGAAATGATGCGTTTGTTTTTTCATATTTGCAATCGACTTTGAAATTAAGATTAAATTGA
>JBMOHZ010000055.1:0-10439 GCA_049317585.1 Paludibacter sp. | reverse complement strand
CCTTTTTGGAATGTGCTGCAAACTAAAACAGAGAAAGATGTTTGCCACCTTTGGGCACAAACCCGACGAATAGATTTTCATGTTTGTGGAGCGCTTACTTTTTCGTTTTACAAAAATAACGAACTATTAAATGTGAATCCAACTAAAATAGAAAAAGAAAAAGTGGCTGGTTTTAGTGTTGGTACTGATGTTCGAACAGGCGATACCGTATGTTTAAATAAATATGTGGCCATTTTAAGTTCATTAAATCATCCTCGCGAAGAGTTAACAACTTGTGCACGTGAAAAAGTGAAATTATCTCGTGATAAAGGCTGGAATCAACTTTTTGCTGAGCATGCTGCTGTTTGGGACGCAAAGTGGAAACAATCGGATGTAATTATTGATGGTGATCTCGAAGCGCAACAAGCCATTCGATTTAGTATTTTTCAGCTTAACCAAACTTACAATGGTAATGATGCACGTTTAAATATTAGTCCAAAAGGATTTACAGGTGAGAAATATGCTGGTGCAACTCGTTGGGATACCGAAGCTGTTTGTGTTCCGTTTTATTTGTGTACTGCTCCGCAGCATGTATCCAAAAATCTGCTGCTATATAGGTATCGACATTTACAAAAGGCTATTATTAATGCCAAAAAATTAGGCTTCGAGAATGGTGCAGCGCTCTTTCCGTTGGCTACTTTTAACGGTAGTGAGAGTCATAACGAGTGGGAATTGTCGTTTGAGGAAATTCACCGTAATGGCTTAATTGCTTATGCCATTTATAATTACGTAAAATATACGGGCGACGAAAGTTACTTGACTGATTATGGTTTACGAGTGCTAATTGCTTTGTCGCGTTTTTGGTCGCAGCGAGTAAGTGTTTCCGAAGAAAAAAAGAAATTTGTAATTTTAGGTGTTACCGGACCAAATATGTACGAAAATAATGTAAATAACAATTGGTTTACAAATTATATAGCAGTTTGGACGCTGAAATACACAATGGAATGTATTGATAAAGTAAAAAAGAACGATTTTGTAAAATTCGAAGATTTAATTCATGAAATTGATTTTTCGAATGATGAAACTTTCCGTTGGGAAGATATTGTAAAAAACATGTATTTCCCTGAAAATAAAGAGCTTGGCATATTTGTTCAACAAGGTGGCTATTTGGATAAAACACTTACTAAGGTAGTAGATATTCCCGATGACCAACGTCCTGTAAATCAGCATTGGACATGGGATAGAATTTTGCGTTCGTCAGTTATTAAACAAGCCGATGTAGTGCAGGGTTTGTATCTTTTCGAAGAGTTTTTTGATTCAAAAACTCTTACGGCTAATTTTAATTTTTACGAACCGTTTACCGTTCATGAGTCTTCGGTTTCGGCTTCAACACATTCAATAGTGGCAAGTGCCATTGGCAATAAGCAAAAAGCGTATGATTTGTACCTTCAAACTGCTCGACTTGATTTGGACGATTATAATAATGAAGTGTCCGAGGGATTGCACATAACAAGTATGGCAGGCACTTGGTTGGCTATAGTTCAGGGTTTTGGCGGTATGCGTGTGAAAGATAACACCTTGCATTTCAGTCCACATATACCTGATAAATGGGTGTCGTTTGCATTTAATATTCGTTTCCGCGATAATCAACTAAATATTCGTGTCGAAAAAAATAGCACTATAATTCATAATTTAAAAGGAGATAATATTGAATTGTATATTGATGGTAAAATGGTTGAAGTGCTGGCTGATAGTATGCTGGAGATAAATGTTTAATGTTTTGGTTTATGAAAAAATCAATTATTTTATTAGTATTGTTTTTATCTGTTTTGCAAATTTCAGCCAAAAAACAACAAGCTTTAGTTCATAGACTAGAGCCCACTTTTTGGTGGACTGAAATGAAAAACTCCGAGTTACAATTGATGATTTACGGGCCAGAAATTAGTAAAGCAGAGTTTATTGTAAATTACGTTGGCGTTTCTATTTCGCGTAAAGAACTGACTGATAATCCGAATTTTGTGTTTTTGTATCTCAATATTGCTAAAAATACTTCAGCAGGTAAATTTTTTATTCAGGTTCAAAAAGGAAAACAAAAACAAAGTCTGACTTATGAGTTAAAAGCACGTAGAAATGGTTCTGCAATGCGTGCAAGCTTTACCGAAGCCGATGCGGTATATTTGCTTATGCCCGATCGCTTTGCAAATGGTAATGTTGCCAATGATTCAATAAAGGGTTATGTGCAAGGCGTAAATCGCTCCAATTCAGGTGCACGGCATGGTGGTGATATAGAGGGTGTTATTTCAAAAGTTTCGTATTTAGCTAATTTGGGCGTCACCACACTTTGGACAACTCCGCTTTTCGATAATAACGATGCAAATTACAGTTATCATCATTATGGTTGTACCGATTATTATAAAATTGATCCACGTTTGGGCAAAAATCAAGATTATTTACGCTTGGCCGATACGTGTCATGCTAACGGATTAAAGCTCATTATTGATGTTGTGCCAAATCATTGCAGTGCGGCTCATTGGTGGCTCAAGGAAAAACCTGCCAATAATTGGTTTAACGAATGGCCTTCGTACACAGGCTCCAACTATCGCATGACTGCTTGGACTGACCCACACGCATCAAAAGCCGATTTAAATAAACTTACCAAAGGGTGGTTTGCACCAAATATGCCCGATTTTAATCTGAAAAACAAGTTGCTTTTCGATTATCTCACGCAAGTTTATATTTATTGGATTGAATATGCCAATATTGATGGCATACGGGTTGATACCTATCCGTATAACGATATTAGAGTAGCTGCTCAGTTTATTCAAACCATTAGAAATGAGTATCCTAACATGAATGTTGTTGGCGAATGTTGGGTGAAAACACCTGCCGAAATTGCTTACTATCAAAGTGGAAATAATAATAAAGATGGCTTTGACTCCCGCCTCACGAGTGTGATGGATTTTTGCTTGAAAGATGTATTTACCAGTTCAATAAATGAGCAGGAAGGGTGGGAGAGTGGTATGGCACGTTATTATGCTCATTACGCACAGGATTTTGTGTATGCAAATACCAACCTGATTATGAATTTTTTGGATAATCATGATATCGACCGTTTTTCAACTGCCGTAAAGCGTGATGTGGCAAAATACAAAATGGGCTTAGCTTTGCTTATAGCTTCGCGTGGTTATCCTCAGATATATGCCGGAACTGAAATAATGCTCGACGGTATTGCTGGAAACTACGAAGGCCATCGCTTCGATTTTCCTGGTGGTTGGGCGAATGATAAACGCAATGCTTTTACAAGCGAAGGACGTACTGACGAAGAAAATGATATTTTTGAATATACCCGCAAATTGTTGAATTACCGCAAGTTAAACCCAGTACTTCAAAGTGGGAAAATGAAACAATTTATACCTTACGATGGAATTTATGTGTATTTTAGGTACAACGAATCTAAAACTGTAATGGTTATTGCTAATAATAATTCCGTTGAAAAAACAGTTGATCTTGAACGTTTTAACGAAATGCTTATCGGGAAATCAAAAGCAACAAACATAATAAGTAAAGCAGAATTTGATATAAACAAACAACTCAATGTTGCTCCAAAAACTGTTTTGCTTTTAGAAATCAATTAAAAATCAATACATCATAACATCAACAAATTAATATCATGAAAAAGCTCAATTTCAAATCGTTAACAGCTGATTTAATTGCTGTTGTTCTTCGTTTTCCTATCGTGCTAATTGTTGTTTTTGGACTTGCCATTATGGCGTTGCTCGAAATCAATGTGAAGCGTTTTGAACCTGAATTCAATGTATGGAGCTTTTTTATTCTCAGTACAATTGCTTCATTTTCTGTTTCACTCCTTCTCGAAAATACTTCGAAAAAGATATTGGGCATGGCAGTATTTGTATTAACATTTGCATCCATAGCGTTGTATTGTTTTGCAATGTTTAATCACAAAATTGAATGGGAAATGATGCAATATGCCGCAATGGTATTTACAGCCGTTTTAGCCATCACTTTTGCCCTCTATTTTAGTAAAAACTCTGACAGTTCGTTTTGGATTTTTACTGAAAAAATTTCACGTGAATTTATTACCACACTTATTTATGTTTCCATTTTACAAGGTGGTCTAGGACTTGCCATTTATGCAGTTGATGTGCTTTTTAATGTGAAAGTTGAACATGAAGTGTATGGTAGTCTGGCAGTTATTTGCTATTTAATAATTGCACCTGTTTATTTTTTAATGAATGTACCGACTAAAAATAAATTATATAACGAACCAATTGAATACAATAAATTTTTGAAAATTCTTGGTTTAAATGTTTTTCTGCCAATATTGGGTATTTATTTGGTAATTCTTTATTTTTATCTTTTCAAAATAATCATCCGATGGGAATTGCCAAATGGGTGGGTTACAACGCTTGTTTCGGTACTCGCTTTGGGTGGTTATGTATCAAAATTTTTACTTTTCCCGTTGTCCGATAACAAAATTGTAATTTTCTTGAATCGGTATTTCTCACTTTTATTATTGCCCTTAATTGTGCTCATGAGTATTGGACTTGCCCGTCGAATTTCTGATTATGGTTTGTCTATCAATCGTTTATATGTACTTTTTTTTAATGTTTGGCTTTATGGTGTTAGTGTATATTTGTTTTTAACACAGTCAAAGCATTTGCGTTGGTTAGTTATATCCTTTGCTGCTGTGTTATTTATTGCATCTGTTGGGCCTTCGAGTGTTTATGCAGTTACAAAGCGTGTGATTGAAACCGAAATGACAAATCTTTTGGTTGATAGTAAGTTATATGTTGAAAATAAGCTAATTCAAAATAAGGATAATAAAATGGCAATTAGTGATACGGTTGCTGTGCAATTATCAGATAAAATACATTATTATTACAATACTTATGGTGAACAAAATTGGCGAACAACTTTTCACTATAAACAGAAAAATATTGGTGCTTATGAAATTACCGAATATCTTGGGTTGAATAATTCTAAAACTTCATCATTCAAATCAAAATACATTTACGCTAATTTATCCGAAAATAGAGTTGTTGATATAAATGATTACTCCAAAATGTTAGCAAAGTTAGAAATTGGTGATAATGATTCACTTATTTTTAAGAATAAAGAGTATAAAGTTGAAATCGTTAATAATCAAATACAAATAACAAATTTGAAAAATAATTCACTTACAGCTTTTCCACTTCAAAAAATTGTATCGGAGCTATATTTGAACGATGAAAATGAAACAGCAAACAATAAACTTTTAATGCAAAAGAAAGGTGAATGTATGTTGATAATTAATTCATTTTCGGCCGATTGCAAGTCGATTACCAATTTTGAGATACGCGAATTGAAGTTTTCAGTATTTGTCAAATAAAAAAGAAATCCTGCTTGTTTTTGCAAGCAGGATTTCTTTTTTTTGAAGTAATTTTTATGTTTACTTTACCTTCTTAAGAACTTGTGCAGTTCGTGCAGGTAAGTAAAGTTTCAACCATTGTTTGCCCGATTCATGTTTTGGTTCGGCAATTGATATGTGCTCAATGCTTTCGTCAACCAATCCAAATCCACCAAACTCTGTATTGTCAGTATTGAGTACTACTTTATAGGTTCCTTTTGGTGTCAAAATGCCATAATCCTCAAACGATTTTGTACCATTAAAATTAAATACAAAAAGTAAATCGCCACGCGTATATGCTAACACCTTATCATCCTCCTTATCCCAAACTTGTTCAATATTTAGTTTGTTAAACTCAGGCACAGAGCGAATAATTTCAATCATGCCGCGATCAAAATCGCCTAACGAACTATAATATACTTTTTTATTGTCTACCAATTCCCACTGTCGGCGTGCATACTTATGCGACCAACCATTGCCTTGTCGGGGAAAATCAATCCATTCGGGGTGACCAAATTCATTTCCCATAAAGTTCAGATACCCACCATTTATGGTTGTGGAGGTTACCAAACGAATCATTTTGTGCAATGCCAATCCACGATCAACAAGCAAAGTGCTATCGCCTTTTTGCATGTGCCAGTACATATCAGCATCTATTAATCTGAAAATGATTGTTTTATCACCAACCAAAGCTTGGTCATGACTTTCGGCATAACTAATAGTTTTTTCGTCGGCACGTCGGTTTGTTAATTCCCAAAAAATATGTCCGGTTTTCCAATCCTCGTCCTTGGTTTCTTTTATATATTTTATCCAAAAATCTGGAATTCCCATAGCCATTCGGTAATCAAAACCAATTCCGCCATCATCAATTTTTGATGCTAAACCAGGCATACCACTCATTTCCTCAGCAATAGTAATTGCATGTGGTTTAACTTGATGTATCAATTGGTTGGCTAAAGTGAGATAGCAAATTGCATCTCCATCTTGATTCAGGTTGTAATAAGAGTCGTATCCATTAAAATCTTCGCCAAGTCCATGACTGCGATATAGCATGGATGTTACACCATCAAATCGGAAACCATCGAAGTTGTATTCTTCGAGCCAAAATTTGCAATTCGATAATAAGAAGTGAAGCACAGCAGGCTTTGCATAATCAAAGCAAAGAGAATCCCATGCAGGATGCTCGCGACGGGAACCTCCGTGAAAATATTGATATGGTGTTCCGTCAAAGCGTCCAAGTCCTTCGGTTTCGTTTTTTACGGCGTGCGAGTGCACTATGTCCATAATTACCGAAATATTGTTATTGTGAGCTTCGTCAATTAGTTTTTTTAGCTCTTCGGGAGTACCAAAGCGCGATGAGGCGGCAAAATAATTTGAAACGTGATAGCCAAACGAACCGTAGTAGGGATGTTCCTGAATGGCCATTATTTGAATACAGTTATAGCCAGCTTTTATAATACGTGGCAAAACTTGTGTTCTGAATTCTTCGTAAGTCGACACTTTTTCCTCTGAACCCGACATGCCTATGTGGCATTCGTAAATTAACAATGGATCGCTCGTTGGTATAAATTTTTTTATTTTAAAATGATATGGATTTATTGGATTCCATACCTGAGCACTAAATATTTTTGATTGGTCGTCCTGAACTACTCTACGTGCCCATGCTGGAATTCGTTCGCCGGAATCACCTTCCCACTCTACTAGTAGTTTGTAAAGCTGCATGTGGGTCATTGCATACTCCGAAAGTTTAATTTCCCAAACGCCATTGGGTAGTTTTTTAAGCTGATACTCAGGCACTCGCTGCCAATTATTAAAATCACCAATTAAAAAAATGGCCGTTGCATTAGGTGCCCATTCTCTGAAAACCCAACCTTCGCTCAAATGATGTAATCCGAAATAGAGATAACCTGTAGCAAAATTTGATAAGGTTTTATTGTCGCCAATAAGTTTACTCTCTATGTCTTTAAAATATTCATGCCTTCCGGTTATAGCACCACTATATGGTTCTAAATAGGGATCGGACTTGATAAGTGGAAGTACGCTCATAGGTTTATATAAATTGTTCAGTGTACAAAGATAATAAAAGTATGTAATAAATGGTATTTAACACTCTAAAAAATAAGATTAAACCAAAAATTTTGCTGATAAGCTGTTTTGACACTTGCTTTTTGATATTTTTATGTATTAATATGGTTTTGTTTTACTTGTCAATTCTCTTAATTTTATTATCTTTGCCATTCAGAAAAAAATAAAATAATAATATAAAAAAATGGAAATTACAGGTAAAATTATTGCCGTATTGCCTCAAACTACGGGTCAAGGAAAAAACGGTATGTGGCGTTCGCAGGATTATGTGCTCGAAACGGGTGATCAGTATCCTAAAAAGGTATGCTTTAATTTGTTCAATGATAAAATTGATCAATTCCCAGTTGCTATTGATGATATGGTGAACGTAAGTTTCGATATCGAAAGTCGTGAATATAATGGACGCTGGTATACATCGGTTCGTGCATGGAAAATTGATAAAAATGGAGCTCAAGCATCAACACCTACACAGCAAGCTGTAGTTTCAGCCCCCTCGTTTGATGGTGCTCCCGCTGCTGCAGGCGAAGGAAGTGATTTACCTTTTTAAAATAGAGTTAAGATTTAAGAATCAAGAAATGATAAAATCATTAGGACTGAATCTTCAAACTCTTCAAACATTTCAAACTCTCAAATATTTCAATTAAAGATATGCAAAACATTAAACTTTCAATCGATAAAGCATTTGGATTTATTTCCGAACAAGCTGTACTTGGTTACAAAGAAAAAGTAGCTGTGGCAAATGCTGCATTACACAATGGTACAGGCAAAGGTAATGATTTTTTAGGTTGGCTTAATTTGCCATCGTCTATAGACACTGCTCATTTGGCCGATGTAGAAAACACGGCGCGTATTTTACGCGAAAACTGCGAAGTAGTAGTTGTTGTTGGTATTGGTGGTAGTTATTTAGGTGCAAAGGCTGTTATCGATGCACTTTCTAATAGCTTCGATTGGTTACTTACCGACCGTAAAGCACCTGTTGTGGTTTATGCCGGTCAAAATATTGGCGAAGATTACTTGTACGAATTACAGGAAATGCTTAAAACAAAGAAATTTGGTATTATTTCTATTTCAAAATCGGGTACAACTACCGAACCTGCATTGGCTTTCAGGTTACTCAAAACACAGTTGGAAGAGCAACAAGGCAAAGAGTCAGCTCAAAAATTAATAGTTGCTGTTACAGACAAAGCCCGTGGCGCCTTGCGTACACTTGCTTCGCAAGAAGGATATAAAACATACATTATCGAAGATAATATTGGTGGTCGTTATTCAGTATTATCACCAGTTGGCTTATTACCTATGGCTGTTGCCGGATTTGATATTCGTCAGTTTGTAGCTGGTGCATTGAGTATGGAAGTGCTTTGTGGTACCGAAACTGCATTCGAAGATAATCCTGCTGCTATTTACGCTGCGGTACGTAACGAATTGTACAAGTCAGGTAAAAAAATTGAAATTCTTGTCAATTTCCATCCAAAACTTCACTATGTAAGTGAATGGTGGAAACAACTTTATGGCGAAAGTGAAGGAAAAGATAATGTAGGTATATTCCCCGCTGCTGTTGATTTTACATCAGACTTACATTCTATGGGTCAATGGATTCAAGAAGGTGAACGTACAATTTTCGAAACTGTAATTACAATTAATGAATCAAATTTTCAGAAAATAGTACCTGCGGACAAAGCGAACCTCGATGGTTTGAATTTCCTTGCTGGTAAACGAGTTGATGAAGTGAATAAAATGGCTGAACTCGGAACTATGATTGCTCACATCGATGGTGGTGTGCCAAATCTGAAGATTGAATTACCAAAATTGAATGAGTTTTATCTTGGTCAATTGCTCTATTTCTTCGAAAAAGCTTGTGGAATAAGTGGTTATGTTTTGGGTGTAAATCCATTTGACCAACCAGGAGTTGAAGCATACAAAAAAAATATGTTTGCTTTACTTGATAAACCTGGTTTCGAAGCTGAATCAAAAGCAATTAAAGCAAGGATTTAAAAATTAAAGTCAACAGACAACAATCAAGATACTACTGATAATAAGTATAATAACGTAAAAACCCGTAATTGAACAATCAATTACGGGTTTTTTAATTATAGTTATAGCCGCTTATGCGTCTCTTTTAATAATTTTCAACCGAAAAACCATTTGTGTAGTTCACCGTAGTGTTTCTTATACATTTTATAACTATCTTCTAAAATCTGCATTGCTACTGCTTTCTCGAAAAATTTTTCAACTACTACCGTTTTTTTCTCCAATTTTGTATAATCCTCAAAGAAACTCATCGTTTCCTGAATCAAGTATTGTGGAAGTTCCGAAACATCATTGTAATGATTTACACTTGGATCGCCAATGGCAACCGCAATAATCTTATCATCAGCTTCGCCATTATCCAACATACGCATAACACCAATAACTCTTGCTTCAACAATACATAGCGGAACAACTTCAATTTGCGAAAGTATCAAAATATCCAATGGGTCATGGTCGTCACAATAACTTTGTGGTATAAAGCCGTAATTATGAGGATAATACATCGAGGAGTAAAGCACTCTGTCTAGTCGTAGTAATCCACTTTCTTTATCAAGTTCATATTTGGCACGGTTGCCTTTCGGAATCTCAATAATTCCTTTTATTATATCGGGTGCGTCAGTACTTGGCACTACCTGATGCCACGGATTAAAGTTGTTTCTCATGATTTCTTCTTTGTATTTATTCAATAATTTGTTGTGCGTGTGTTTTAGTATTTACTTCTTTTGGGTAAATAATTTTTTCAATAATGCCATTTTCGTTAATAATAAAGGTAGTACGAAACATTCCCATGTACTGACGACCATACATTGATTTTTCGCCCCAAGTGCCAAACTGTGATGATAGGGTGGTTTCGGTATCGGCAATTAAATCAAAAGGTAGGTTTTGTTTTTCAATAAACCGGAGATGTGATTTTTCATTATCAGCACTCACTCCAAAAACT
>JBMOHZ010000054.1:0-10514 GCA_049317585.1 Paludibacter sp. | reverse complement strand
ATAATGCTCAAAAGTATATAATTTATAGCCCAAAAAACAGTAAGTGAGGACTAACACTAACCATTTCGAAATCAAAAGCAGGTTATTTGTATGTTTTTGATTTCCAGCTGAAAAAATCATGTTTTTGGATTATTTTATGCACAAAAATAAACAAATACTTCTGATTTACAATAAAGATTATTTAAGATGGATTATTGTACACCACAGAATACTGATTTACAACAACATAAATCAAATTTGTGCAATTATAAATGTTTTTGCCAACCAATGGGATAAAACTTATTCAATAACAAGTAAAAGGAGGCGGTGGTCAATTGGAATTTGCCGCTACCGTTACACGGCATCTTCGATTGGCTCGCCAAGAATTGAAAATCGACGAAGTCAATCCGCTTTAATTTCAAAATAAATATTTATCCCGAGCACCGGGATTGCAATTACTCCCGTTGGTCGTGACCGCTGGTTCCTGCTTGGCAGTGCGCAAATTCTTATATCCGGTTAGATGGGGTTATTATATTGAATTATAGTCATTTGAAATTTATTTACGAAAACGTTTGCATTCTATTTTTTAACTAAGTATTTAGGAGTTTTCATTCATCCAACTGAATTTGATTATATTTGCGGGTATAATCTTATTGTCGAAAAATGAATGAATTACACAGCGAACAAAAATTAAAAACAGTAATAAATGCTGTTTTATTGATTATAGCTGTATTTCTGGCATTCGTTTTTGCAGAACAATACCGCGAAATGTATCCCATTTTAGTTGAGGCCGAACGAATGGAGCTAATTCAGCAAAATTTCGAACGCAATATTTCAGCTTTGAGTAATACGAGTTGGAAAAGTTCATCCTCCTATAAGCCAACAGCATACTCGTCAAACTCTCATTCCAATTCATCCATTTCAGTCAATTCGTATCAAAATGAGGTATATTCATCTTCTGTTTTTGAAAATGCTGAATACCCTGCTCGTCAGTTACTTATTGGTGATGCGGCATTAAATAAGGGCGTGATTTCACGAAAAACTAACAGAAGTAGAACTGATAATAGTTTCCAAATTAAGGTTCCGACTCTTAAAATGCATCGTTCTGTAAGTGTTATAAATCAATACGTTGCAGAAGAGGTATTGGCGGTTGAAACGGAAATAAGTGGAATGCAGCGACCGTTTTCGGCTCGTGCTGAGGACGACCCAGGTTTTCCGGGTGACCCGGGTGAATTGCCGCTTACGAACGACGCGATTTTGCTTTTTGTTTTTGCAGGAATTTATGGGTTAATTATTCATTTTAAACTCAAAGCAAAATGAATACAAAGAAAATAATACTTGCAGCTTTTTTGTTGATGTGCGTTAATGCACTAATGGCTTTTCCTACAGCGATGAGCAATCAAAGTTATGTTCAAGTAACAAATTCACAAAATGTTACTTTCACAGTCCATATGAATCAGGATTACTATGGTTTAAATTGTAGAGTTGGTTTGTCAACAAATGGTGGTTCTACATGGACTGAATTTGATATGATTTATTCGGGAAATAATAGTGGCAGTAGTGTTTGGACTTTAACAATGAGCAACCTTACCTCAACAGGTAATTATAAGTGTTATTTTCATGGTTACGATGGCGGTGGTAACAATATCTATTTGAATAACGAAACCGCAAATTATTCATTTACAGTAAATCCAACTACCCAAAGTGCCGGAAACTGGAATGATGGTGCTACTTGGTTCGATGGTGCTGTCCCTACCTCAACATCAGCTCATTACATTATTGCGAACAACATATCCTTAAACGCTGATAAAACGGTTGGTTCAGTTACGATTAACACTGGTAGTACACTTACGGCATCGGATGGAACAACGCGTACGTTGACAATTTCGGCGGGAGGTGAGTTTACAAATAATGGAACGTTCAACGCTGCTACAGGTGTGGTTAACTTTGCCGGTTCGGGTACAATAAAGGGAACAACTGCCACCACATTTAATAATCTGACGATAAATACAGGAGTACTCACACATACAACTGTTCCAACGGTAAATGGCATTTTTGCTATTTATGGTGGAAATATCAATAGGGCTTTATATTATGGATCGGAATCAACACTTGAATATCACATTGGTTACAACAGGTTTAACGAATGGAATTCTACTTCAGGAGCAGGTTATCCACACCATGTAAAAATAAAATCAGGCACTTTCAAACTCAGAAACGCGAATGATGACCTGAAAAGCATGGCCGGAAATCTGACAATTGACTCAGGTGCTACATTCGATATGGATGGCATGACGGATGGTAACGGAGGTAATAATCATTTGAATGGGTTGGAAGTCGCCGGAAGTATTATCAACAATGGTACAATTGTTTTCAGCGCTGCCAATAAAAAACTAAAATGTACTGATTTTACAAACGCCGGATCGACTACTTTGTCGGCAGCGTATGGAGGCGATTTGATTGTAGAAGGGAATTTTATAAATACCGGCACATTTAGTTCCAATCAGCGTGCTGTATTTTTTACAGGTGCAAATACCCAAACTGCCACAGGTACAGCTCAATTCGAAATTGAGTATCTTCGAATTGTAAAATCAGGAGGTTCGGTTAAGTTGCTGAGCAATTTAACTTGCAAAGGTGCAAACGGACAAAACGCTGTTGTGATAGATGGTGCAGCCAGCGTTCTTGATTTGAATGGAAATGCGCTTACTGTTGGGCTCGATGGAGCTGATTCCAACTTTAACAACGGAATTGCATCGCCCGGAAAAATAAAAGGTGGTGGAAATTCGAAATTGTACATTGTAGGCAGTGGTAGTTTAGGAACGATTAATTTTGATACTTCAACGCCTGGAACTACCAATTTACTACATACGCTTGAAATTAACCGTTCGAGTAGTGGGTCTGTAACAATAGGAAATAATATCGAAATTAGCAATTTGCTTGATATAAAGAATGGGGCTGTTACAGCTTCGGATATTACGCTTAAGGCAGGTTCAGTTGGGCGATTATCGTCAACAAACACAGAAGCAAGTTTATCGCTTACTAATCTTATTTTTGGCAAAACATCGGCTGCTTCGGCTCAATTCTATAAAAATGGACGCACATTAACGTTAAGTGGTGGAAACATAAAAGTAAAAGTTAGCTTTGACCAAACAGGGAAATGGCATTTTGTTGGTTTTCCATTTGCCATTAGTTCGGTGCAGAAAAGTGATTTGTCAGCTGCTACAATTGGGGTGGATTATAGCTTGGGGCAGTACAATGCAGTAAAAAGAGCGCAACGACTTTCGGGCTGGGAATCGAGCACGGATAATCCAATGATTGCGAAAAAAGGCTATCTCATTAACCGTAAAAATACCGCTCCCGATAATAAAGATTTGTACTTTGTAACTACCGATAATGGTTCAAGTTCTGTTTTTGATGCAACAGCAACTGTTCCGCTAGTTTATACAACTGAGTCTGGTGGGCTGGAGCCAAATTTTGGTTGGAACTTTATCTCGCATCCAATGTCGGCCAGCGGAACTGCCAATAACGCGGATGGACAGTTTTACTATTCCTATAATGCTGCTTTGGATACCTACAAACTTTGGTACGATGGCGCTTTAAATCCCGGTTATAGTTCAAGTAATACCAGTTCATCCGGACGTTCAAGTTTCGATTCTTATTTTGTGAAATGTGCGGTGGCGAGCAATGCAACTTACACGCTCACTTCTCCACAAGGAGTTCCATCGTCGGTCAGAAATACAACTCTGAATTTTGAGTTGGCGCTGGAATGTAATAATTCATTTTACACAACAAATATCAGAGAAAAAGCAGAGGCAACCCTCAATTACGACCAGCTTTACGATGCTCCGCTGGTTGCTCCAATGCTTGCGGGCACTCCTCAAATTTTTACAATTGCAAATGACACTCGATTGAGTTTAAATTCGCTTTCGAAAATTGATTCTGTAAACGTTGGAATAAAAGTCTCAAATACAGGTGAATATGCATTCAAATGGAATAAATCCGAACTACTTTCAGGTCTTTCAATCGTTGATAGAAATACAGGTGCATGGACTGAACTTTCAGAAACTGACGAATATCGCTTTGAAACGCAACAGACTGGCGAAATTACAAATCGGTTTGGGATATATCAGTCGAAACGGATTTATACTTTAATAGATGATACCGAGCAATTTATACATATTTCGCAGTATAATAAAAACTTGTGTATAACCATTGATTCAAAGTATTTTACCGGAATTAAAATCTATAATTTGCAAGGTGTGTTATTGGATGAGTTTAAAAATTTTGGAGATAAAATTCTAGTAGATAGTTTGGATTCCGGCATTTATTTAATTGAATTTCAGAGTCAAAACAAATGCTTTACTCGTAAAGTAACAATCAAATAAGATTTTACCCCCGTCCAACCGGATTTAATTTATTCAAGAACTAACAAAAGGTAGCGCGTCAGGTGGGAACCAGCGGTCACGACCAACGGGAGTAATTTTGTAATCCCACCTTCAGTTATTATAAGGATTTTCAACTTGCCTGCGGCAGGCAGGTCCTCTTAACTTTCAAAATAAATAATTATCTGCCGATACATCGGCATGTTCCATTTGCAAAGAATATGAAATTGCAAGTGTTTCGGATTGCAAATCCTTATAATACAGTATGTTGGGATTGCAAATCCCAACGACGGTGCGCAGTTCCCTATATCCGGCGAGACGGGGTTCCTGCTTGGCAGTGCGCAAATTCTTATATCCGGTAAGACGGGGCTAGTCCTTTAGCTGGTCAAGCATTTAATACTTACGAATTTTTGTTTGATTATGCTTACTCTTTAAAATCTTGGATTGAAAACACTTACACAACTCAAAACTTTATTAATTGCTTTCCATATTATTGATTTATGAATACAAAATATAAAATTACTCTTTGGTCATTTTCATCTCCTTTGATTTTACCAATTTTTCTTTTCTTTTTGATGTTAATCGTATGGTTGAAGTTAATAATAGAGTTATTAAATGATAAGAACTATGCAATTATTGGATTTATCTTAGTCTTAATAATATTTGAAATTGTCCCATCAATAATACTTCAATTCAATTATCTAAAAATTGATAAAAATAAAATTATCAAAATCGATGAAAACAAATTCAATATTGAGATTACTCAAAATGGAAAAAAAAATGTTTTTCATTTTGATGAGGTAGATAGGGTAAGAATGATACATTCTAAAAATTATGATAACGTTTTTAGAGGATTAATGCCATGGCATACATATTATTTTTATGTGATTTGTTTAAAAAACGATGATGAGTATATTGTTACAAGACTATCTGTTCGTAAATTAGAGAAAATTTTAAACGTAAGGATTGTATATAAACGAGTTTTTTTTCCATACATAACAAAGATTGTTTTGAATAGAGCAATAAATAAGTAGCCTCTGCTCGGCGTTAATAAAATGCAAATGGCTCGGCATAGCGCCCTGTCCAACCAGATTTAATTTATTAAGAACTAACAAGAGGTGGCGGTGGTCAATTGGGAACCAGCGGTCACGAACAACGGGAGTAATTTTTTGCAATCAAAGCGGCAAAACCATGCCATATATCATGTTTTTGCAATCTTGAACGTATATTTTTTTTGCGATATATAGCTAAAAATAACTGTGAAAATGGTTACAATTATATTGGCAATACTGGGGTAGGTAATTCCAACCACATCAACCAATAGTTTTAAACCCAGGTAATTTATAAGTAAATTGCCGAGCACTACAGAAATATATCGGATAAATTGCACACGCCCTTTGATATCCGAAGCCTGAAAAGTAACATATTTCTGAAGCAAAAACCCAGTGATAAATGTAATGGGGAAAACTACAAATTTAGTAGCAATATGCGAACTGAAAGTGACTGGGCCCAAATGTAGCATTTGCTTTTCGAGCAAAAAATGGAAAGTAAGAAAAAACAAAATCCAGTCGAAAACCAAATTGGAGCCACCTGTTACAGCATATCTAAAAAGCCTAATACTCATGTATTTGCTAAATGGTGGGTAGAAAAAATCTACCATTTTAGTAATCGATTTTCCAATCGATTTAAAAGTTTTACGCGTAAATGACTTAAATTTGTGTGACATTTTGACTTCTGCGAATTGAAAAAATAGTTTTTTCGAACAATTTTGTGTACTTCTGTGCGTTCAAAAAAAATTAGATTTGCAAAGATACTATATTTCTAATTCTTAATTCTTAATTCTTAATTTTTAATTACAAAAATGCCCGACGACTATCATAGTTATGACTCAAGTACGCGCCAAAAAACACTTGGGACAGCACTTCCTAAAGGATATGGAAGTTGCACGTCGTATTGCTGCGAGCCTTCCGCTCGACGGGCCAGCCTGCGTTCTTGAAATTGGACCTGGCACAGGTGTACTTACTCAGTTTCTGCTCCAACAACCCAATATTACACTCAAAGCTGTAGAAGTTGACGGCGAATCGGTAGAATATTTAAATCGCACTTACCCTCAACTCGATGTAATCGAAGCCGATTTTCTGAAAATGGATTTAAAAACCCTTTTTGCAGATAAGTTTTTTGTAATTGGCAATTTACCATACAATATATCAAGCCAGATATTTTTTAAAATGCTCGAAAACAAGGAAACAATTCCCTGTTTGGTAGCTATGATTCAAAAAGAAGTAGCCGAACGCATGGCTTCAAAACCCGGAAATAAAACTTATGGTATTTTAAGTGTGCTTATGCAAGCTTATTATTCCATCGATTATCTTTTTACGGTTCACGAACATGTGTTCGACCCTCCGCCAAAGGTCAAATCGGCTGTTATTCGCCTCACTCGCAACGATGTATCGAAGATTGATTGTAATGAACAACTCTTCAAAACAGTGGTGAAAACAGCCTTCAACCAACGCCGAAAGCAATTGCGCAACTCATTGAAACCTATTATTGCAAAAGATCATCCTATTTTTAACGATGTATTTTTCGATAAACGTCCCGAACAACTCGATGTGGCTGCATTTGTTACACTTACAAACCAAATTGAAACTGCACTGCAGGATAAATTGTAAGTATAAGGGCAAACAAAAAGAGAATTTTAAAACAGTATTTTAAAACCTTCGGGTGGATGGATAAACCAACACCCGGGATTTCAATTCGAATACCGAATTTCAATCCGCAAAAACATAGAAAGGAAATATCACTATGTCAGAATTAAGGCTATTTTACCACGAGAGTGGCAAACTGAAAATATCGAAGTCGCTCGATATACTAAAAAAAGTTGACCTCAAAGATTTAATCTGGATTGACCTAAACGATGTACCCGATGCCATTGAAACAGAACTGGAACAATTTCTGAAAATTTACATCCAGGAGGATGAAGAAATTGAAGAAATTGAGATGAGTTCGCGCTTTATGCAAACCGAAGACAGTGTGGTTGTAAATGCAGGGTTTCTGCTCGAGAATTATACACTTGAGCCAGTTTCGTTTATTTTGAAAAATGGCATACTCGTTTCGGTACGCGACGTGGAGCTTAAATCGTTTACCGATACGGTAAAAAAGATTTACGCCAATACCAAAAACTTCCCTACAGGCTATCATGTGTTGGTTACACTACTCGAAACACGTGTGGAATATGATGCAGACATGATTGAGGAAATAACCGAAGAAATTACATCCTTAAGTAAAACACTGAATACCGAGGACGATTTAGATCAGGATATTTTGATACAAATCAAGGATTTGCAGGAAAAGGTAATGGTAATTCGTCAGAACGTGATGGATAAACAGCGTGTTGTGTCAAATTTGTTGAAATGCAGTTTGTTTCCGAAAGATTTGGTACAGCGCTTAACCATGGTAATTAAGGATATTAACTCGCTGTTCGAATATATTCGTTTTGGCTTCGACCGTTTGGATTACCTTCAGGATACTTTCCTTGGTTTGGTAAACCTGCAACAAAACAAGATTATCAAAATTTTTACCGTAGTTTCGGTTATATTTATGCCACCTACGCTTATTGCAAGTATGTATGGTATGAATTTCAGGTATTTACCTGAACTAAATTGGAAATATGGTTATCCGTTTTCGATTGGATTGATGGTTATGTTTTCGGCTATTGTGTTAATATATTTCCGCCGCAAAAAGTGGTTGTAATAAATACAGATTTTACTATTTACTTGTCATAATATCAAGCACCATGCGGTCGGTTTCATTCATGCCATCGCGCCCAATTTGGGTGAGGTTTTGAATGGTTTTGTCAACACTTTCGTCGATAATCCCTTCCACATCAGACACTACTTTATTATCCATAGCTAGCAAAGCTGAAAGTGTAGCGGTTGACACACCGTTGGACACTTTCAGTGCGCAGCTGGGTTTAGCTCCATCGCATATCATTCCGGTAATATTACCAATCATGTTTTTTACCGAATAGCCAATTTGAATGTGCGAACCACCCATCAAATAGGTAATGCCACAAGCAGCACCAGTTGCTGCTAGTACAGCGCCACATAAACCCGAGAGTCTGCCTAAACTTTGTTTCATGTAAATAGTCATAAGGTGGCTCAATACCAAGGCTCTGATAAGCTCTTCGTGCGACTTGCCCGATTCCTCGGCAAAAACCGATACAGGCAGTGTTGCCGCAATACCCTGATTACCACTACCCGAATTGCTCATTATGGGAAATAGAGCGCCGGCCATACGTGCATCGCAGGCAGCAGCAGTTACCGATAGCATACGTGTAAAGACGGTATTTCCCATCATTCCGTTGGCTAAGGTTTGCGCCACACTATGTCCGTAAGTCCCTTTGAGCGATTCTTGTGCCGCTGCTTTATTTAACTCCACGGTTTTAATAATAAATTCAATATCCGAAAGTGGCGTTTCGAGCGCAAAGGCATATACTTTATCGAAACTAAGTTGGATTGCAGATGCTTTTTCGCTGTTCAATTTCGCTTCGTCAATTTTCAGTAAAACTTCATCATCATATTGCAAAAACGAAAAACGTGTATGATCTTTACTAATAATGACTTCGGCACGATGCGAATTTAAATGTCCAACAACCTGAATATATAGCTTTTCGTCAATATTTTCCTTTAAATTTAACTGAAAAAACTTTGTGCTGACAAGTTCTTTACCTTTAGCAATGCTTTCAGCCGAAAGATCTTTGAGAATTTCGAGGCCAAGCTCCGGTTTAGCCACAATGGCTCCCATGGCAATAGCAATTGGTAAGCCTGACATGCCAGTACCAGGAATACCTACACCCATAGCATTTTTAAGCACATTGGCACTCAAAAAAAGTTCCACTTGCTCCGGTATGCCGCCCAAAAGTTGAGCCACTTTAGCCACTGCCAGTGCTACGGCTATAGGCTCAGTACAGCCAACCGCAGGTGTAACTTCGTGTTTAATAAGTTCGAGAATCTCGTGGCGTTCAGTGTTTGAAATTTGTTGGGACATGCTTTTTTGAATATTTATCCACAAAAATACTCATTTCCGACAAGCTAGCAAAATACCAATAGTAAGGTATTGTAAATCAATAATTAATATTGACCTTTGCAATAAAATGGTATGCTTCATAAATTTACGGCATGTACACACATTTTGGAAATAGTTTAATTTTTGCTACCTTTGTAGTCGAATTAATATAAACTCAATATGAAGAAGCTATTAATTATTAACGGCCCCAATTTGAATCTTCTTGGGAAGCGTGAACCCGAAGTATATGGTTCGTTGACATTCGAATCGTATTACGAAACGCTCAAATTTACATTCCCCGAATTTGAATTATTTTATTATCAATCGAATGTAGAAGGACTATTAATTGATAAAATTCAGGAGGTTGGCTTTAGCTACGATGGTATTATACTTAATGCTGGAGCGTACACTCACACTTCAATTGCCATTGCCGATGCCATTAGGGCTATTAAAACTCCTGTTATTGAAGTGCATATTTCAAATGTATATGCGCGTGAAGAGTTTCGGCATCATTCCTATTTAAGTGCAGCTTGCAAAGCTTGTGTGGTAGGTTTTGGCCTTGACTCGTACCGACTGGCAATTGAATCGTTTAAGTAATTTGATGTCAGTTAATTGTTATTGTTCAGTAATTATTTAGTATTTATTTTTACTTTGTTTTTAGAGGTATTGTCAAAGTAAGGTCTTATAAAAAAATATTTTATGCCCAAATCAACCAAAATTGTAGCCACTATTAGCGATAAGCGCTGTGATGTGGATTTTATTCGCGAATTGTATATTGAAGGTATGAACGTTGTTCGAATGAACTCGGCTCACCTCGAAAAAGAAGGATTCCTTAAAATTATTAATAACGTACGTGCTGTAAGTAATCAAATTGCTTTATTGATGGATACAAAAGGTCCTGAAGTGCGTACTACTATTGCTGAGAACGATGCAATAGAAATTAAAGCTGGTGATGTAAT
This sequence comes from Paludibacter sp., assembly GCA_049317585.1. GTDB lineage: Bacteria > Bacteroidota > Bacteroidia > Bacteroidales > Paludibacteraceae > Paludibacter. The sequence goes on along the minus strand of JBMOHZ010000054.1, from coordinate 130 downwards.
AAAAGTGATTGGAAATCCGGATGTGACTTCGACTTACGAATGTATAGCTGTGAATTACCCGTTTTTTGTACGCGACCTACATATTGGCGACGATATCTTATTTGATGATGGTGAAATAGATTTAAAAGTA
>JBMOHZ010000053.1:0-10580 GCA_049317585.1 Paludibacter sp. | reverse complement strand
TCAAACTATTATTTTGGCTTGATATGCAACGAATTAATATTTATGTGCATCTTTATGTAACAAATTACAATATTGACACTGTAAAAACAAACATATTGATTTATTATTAAAAGTCATTATTATCATGAGAAAATTTTTATCGAAAATGATGCTGTTATTAATTCTCAGCTCAACGAGTTTCTTGAATGTATCGGGACAAAATAACCCGATTTTTAAAGATGTGGCTAAGGTTTTTCCTGAAAATCCTAGTCCTACCGACAGCGTTTACATGGTTTATGCGTATGAATCGAACGATGGCTGTCCCGATTATTTTTTAGTAAAAGACTCCGTTGTAAAAAACAGAGTTTATGTTACTAAATTGTCTATTCTTGGTCAAGGCAGAGTGTGTACTCAAGTTGTTAGTCAGTTTAAAGCAACTTTAAATCTTGGAACTTTTGCCGAATACACGGAGTTTTACTTAGATAGTGTCTTAGTTGCTTCAATTAATGTATCACCTTCTTGTATTATGAATCAATACGGAAAAGTGATTTCTGTTACCGAAAAATCGTCCATAATTCAGGAAGAAAATTCTGAAGATATGTATGAAATTAAGGATGAAGTTCTTGAAATTGGTACTCAAGTGAAATTTAAAGGCACTAAAATTCAATGTATTACAACACCTTGTTATAATATAGTTGATTGCTACACTATTGTTGATATTAACGAATGTGTAATGGATAAGAAAGGTGTGGTTGTAGCCGGAAAAGATGAATGCGAAGGTCAGCTATTTATTATGGAATACTCTCCAATTAGTTCGGCTCAACAATTATTTTTAATTCAAAATATGGATTCTGCTGTAACAAATGGAGGTAATGAAACGGATTCGATTACAAATGGCGCAGGAACAATTATGCCATATACCAATGGTTTGAATGTAGGCGATGAAGTAATATTTGGAGGATATTACACAAAACAAAAAATTGATTCTGCATCTTCTTGCAGATTTGTAGGTGTTGCCACTTGTTACGAAGTGACAAATAGCGTACCTGAATGTGTAATGGATAAAAAAGGAGTTGTTGTAGCAGGAAAAAACAATTGTGAAAACCAATTATTTATCAAAGAATTAACGCCCTATTTATCAACCCCAAGGCTTTATGCTTTTGTGCCCGAAGGCGTGATAAGTGATGATGGTTCGTTTACTTCAACAATTAAAGAAGGTGATAAAGTAATTTTTGGAAGTGTTTCATTCAATTTAGATTCAATTTTTATAGGTCTTAAAGATACTATATATATGCCTCCAATGCAGGATTGTGCCATTGCCGGATTTGCAACTTGTTACGAAATTGTAGAGAGTCAGCCTGTCGAAAATTACTCAATATCTGGTAAAGCAATTGCCGGAAACGATGTGGTGCAATCAGGTTCAGCAGTTTTATATGCTAAAGATTTCAAAAAAGCATTGAATGCAGTGCCATTAAAAAGTAATGGAACTTTTGTTTTCGACAATTTAATACAAGGCGAATATACAGTGTATATTATTCCTGACATAGTTCAGTATAAGAATTATTTACCAACATTCTATGTAAATAAAGTGCATTATAAACGAGCTGATTATGTTAGTTTAGAAAAAACTATTGATGGAATGTCCATTCAACTTCGACCATTTAATCGTCCTGTAGGTAATGGTAAAATTTACGGAAATATCTTCTACGAATCAACTGGTTTGAAAGATACGGTAATGAGCGAAAACGGCATGAAAAAAGTAAAAGTTAATACAGAAGTTAACTTTGCAATAAATATCCCTGTATTGCTTTATGATGCGAATGATGAACCTGTAGATTGGACTTTGACTGACGAAAATGGTAATTATGCATTCGAGAATATCGCTATTGATACTTACAAAGTAGTTTCGGAAACAGCAGCCGCCGAAGCTGAAATTCCTGTGGTGCTTTCTGTAGAAAATGCGGTGATAAATGCTGACTTGATGCTGAAAAATTCAGCGAATAATACAGATATTCGTACACAGCAAAACACTGTATTGAATATTTATCCTAATCCAGTTATTGACAATCTTACAATTGCATTGCACGAAGCAGGCGAGGTGAGTATTTGCAATGCAATGGGACAAACGATTTTGAAACAACAATTAAATTCAGGTACAAATACATTGGATTTGAGAATTTTAAGCAAAGGTGTGTTCTTTGTAAAGATTGGAACTACTACATCAAAATTAATTAAAAAATAAACAGTTTTAGATTTTTTGAAGCGGTATGGTTTTTTTAATCATACCGCTTTTTTAGTGCAAAAAATCAATTCGTATGTTTTTAAATATATCCTGTTTTGCCCGTCCAACCGGATATAACTCATTCAAGAAAAAGCAAAAAGCTGGCGTTGGTCAAGTGGGAACCGGCGGTCACTACCAACGGGAGTAATTTTGGAATTCCACCAACTGACCGTTGTTTCCTGCTTGGCAGTACGCAATTTTCTATATTCGGCGAGACGAAGAATTTAAAAAAGTCCACAGACAACGGTCGACTGACAACTGAAAAGAAAAATAGCCTTTCGAAAGATTGGCTATTTTTGTTTATATTTGCATTACAATTAATTCAATGAAAGCGACTCATATACAACATATTTTAGATTTTCGGTTCGAAGCGGGCACATCACGCGGTGTACTTACTCAGAAGCCTACATCCTATCTGGTTTTAGAAGAAAATGGAGTGGTTGGAGTAGGTGAATGTTCAACTATTCCAGGTTTAAGTATTGACCCCGAAGCTACTTTCAAACATAAACTCGACGAAATATGCCAATTAATAAACTCGGGAATAGCTGTATTATCATTGCCACTAACTGATTTTCCGTCCATTGCTTTTGGCCTGGAAATTGCTCTGCTCGATTTAAAAGCCAAAGGTTCAAAGTTATTATTTCCATCAACATTTACTGACGGAAAAACTGGGATTCCGATTAATGGTTTAGTTTGGATGGGCGATAAAGCGTTTATGCAAAAACAAATTCGTGAAAAAATTGAATCCAATTATCACTGTATTAAACTTAAAATTGGTGCACTTGATTTTGAAACAGAACTTGCAATAATCAAAGATATAAGGCGTGAGTTTTCGGCCAACGAAATAGAAATACGTTTGGATGCAAATGGTGGTTTTCAATCTGAAAACGCGTTGGAAAAACTCAGCAAATTAGCTATTTATGACATTCATTCCATAGAGCAACCTATCAAACAAGGACAATTCGAAAAAATGGCTCAACTTTGTGAGCAATCGCCCATACCCATTGTGCTCGACGAAGAGCTTATTGGCATTGAAAGTACTGATAAAGAGTTTGTTATTGAAAAAATAAAACCAGCTTATATAATTCTCAAACCTAGTCTGCTAGGCGGATTTAAGCAGTCGGAAGAATGGATTAGGCTCGCAGAAAAGCACCATGTAAAATGGTGGGTTACATCGGCCTTGGAGTCGAATATCGGTTTGAATGCCATAGCACAATGGACTTTCACGTTGCAATCGGTGCTACCACAGGGATTAGGTACTGGTCAGCTATATCACAATAATATTCCATCGCCACTCGAGATTAGTGAAGCAAAACTTTATTACAATCCTGAAATGAAATGGGATTTTAGATTTTAAATAATGAGTAATCAACGAATTATATTAAATGGCAAAACCTTTGGCCCCAGAAATCTAGAGGAATTAAAGCAAACCAATGAGCCGGCTGACTCGTGGCGAAACTCCATTTACGTTTTTCTAAAAAACTGGTTCGACGAAAGTGATTATATGCTGGTTAATACTTCGGGCTCAACCGGCAAACCCAAAGAAATTCGCCTCACAAAAGCAGCCATGCGAAATTCGGCACGTATGACCAACGCATTTTTTGGACTTAAAACCACCACCACTGCGCTACTCTGCCTACCTGCATCGTATATAGCCGGAAAAATGATGCTTGTGCGTGCTATCACTGCCGGTTTCAACTTACTATGCCTTGAGCCAACTGCAAATCCATTTAAAGATTTAGATCAAAGCATCGACTTTACAGCCATAACACCTTATCAATTAACACATTCGCTAATTGATATTAAGAAATCAGAAATTAGTAAAGTGATAATAGGCGGAGCTAAAATAAACGCACAAACAGAAGCTGAACTTCAAGCACTTACAACAATTTTTTACGAAACCTATGGCATGACCGAGACCTGTTCGCACATTGCGCTACGAGCAGTGAATGGAAAGAATAAATCAGATTATTTTAGCGTATTAAATGGTGTTAGCATCCATAAAAACGATGCAAATTGTTTGTGTATACATGCGCCGCATTTGATGGAAACTGATATTGAAACCAACGATATAGTTGAGATTCAGAACCAAAACACATTTAAATGGTTGGGCCGATTGGATAATGTGATAAATAGCGGAGGCATAAAAATTAGCCCAGAAATTATTGAGCAAAAAATCGAGAACCTAATCCACAAACCTTTCTTTATCAGCTCAATACCCGACGAAGTGCTTGGCAATAAAGTAGTACTTGTAATAGAATCGACAGCATTAAACAGTCCTAATGAAGCAAAACTAGTGGATGCTATAAACAGCACACTCGAAAAGTACGAACGCCCAAAAGTAATCAGCTACTTACCACAGTTTTGCTACTCAACGAGCAATAAAGTATTGAAAAAAGAAACGATGAGTTTGTTGAACTAAACAGCTACTTCGCCTTTAATGTGTGGATGTGGATCGTAGTTTATCAATTCGAAATCCGAGATTTTAAAGTCGAATATACTTTTAACTTCCGGATTGATTTTCATTTGCGGCAATGGTCGAAGTTCGCGCGATAGCTGCAACTCAACTTGTTCAAAATGATTCACATAAATATGAGCATCGCCCAGCGTATGAATAAAATCGCCCGCTTTTAGCCCTGTAACTTGCGCTACCATTTGCAATAATAACGCATACGAAGCAATATTAAATGGAACACCTAGAAAAATATCGGCACTGCGCTGGTAAAGTTGTAAGCTTAACTTACCATCGGCTACATAAAATTGAAAAAAAGCATGGCAAGGTGGCAGATTCATATTCGGGATATCGGCCACATTCCAAGCACTAACAATTATTCGGCGCGAGTCAGGATTATTTTTTATTGTATTTATAACTTCGGTAATTTGGTCGATATGACCACCTGTGTAATTAGGCCACGAACGCCATTGATAACCGTATATATGACCTAAATTACCATTTTCGTCGGCCCACTCGTTCCAAATACGCACGCCATTATCCTGTAAATACTTTACATTGGTATCGCCATTCAAAAACCATAACAATTCATGAATAATTGATTTCAGGTGCAGTTTTTTGGTAGTGATACACGGAAAACCATCTTCCATATTGAAGCGCATTTGATGCCCAAAAACACTCACTGTTCCTGTTCCTGTACGGTCATCTTTTCGAACACCTTCGGTCATTACACGCTGAAGTAAATCGTGGTATTGTTTCATTTTATAATTATCTTTTACCTTAAATTCGTAACTCGTAATTCGTAACTTAATTACTTATACGTTGTTTTTACTACTCTAAATTCAGTTCGACGATTAATTTGATTCGCCTGCTCTTGCTGTGCTGGTGATAATTTTAGAATAAACTCTTCGGTCAATACATCATTTTCTTTCAAAAAGTCATACTTCCCAGCTGTAGTAGCATCCACCACAAATGGTTTTTCCTCACCATAGCCCACCGGAGTAAGTCTTGCATCCGTTATTCCAGCATTTATAAGGTAATTGACCACCGACTGAGCACGCTTTGCTGAGAGTTCTTTATTCGATTCGTTATTGCCAATAAAGTCGGTGTGTGCAGCCAATTCTATGGTGATATTCGGATTGTCAGTCAGAATTTTAACAAGTGCTTGCAATCCTGCTTCCGAAGCTGGTGTCAACTCCCATTTTCCAAATTCATAAAATATATTTTCCATTTGGATAGGCTTATAAATAGTTTGTAACACAAAATTTTGTGTATAAACCTTACTTTGTTTAGCTCCAACAGTGGAAATACGTGCGCTCTTATTCAAATATGCTCTTGAAGTTGCCAACAACACACATTCAATATCTTTATCGATACGAACCCTGTAAGTCCCATCTTTTTTGGCTTGTACTTTGGTGTTGATACCCGTATTACTAACCATACGAATAATGGCATCGGGCACAGGATTTTGCTTTTCGTCCATGACTTTGCCTTCGATAACATATTCAAAAACAGGCAATTCAAAACTATAAATCATATCGTGGCCACGTGCTTCATTGCGGTTCGAACTGAAAAAACCTTTTTCGGCTTTGCCTTCGAATGCAATTCCAAAATCATCAAAATTCGAGTTTATTGGCATGCCTACATTCTCAACAACCCAACCACCTTCTTTTTGGGGTGTTGCTTTGAAAATATCCAATCCTCCTAAACCAGGCAATCCATTCGACGCAAAATATAATGAGCCATCGTGCTTAAACGACGGAAACATTTCATCACCATCGGTATTGAATTCTTTGCCTAAATTTCTGATTTCTTTGTATTCGCCATTTGTTACACTTGCCTCCCAAAGATCTTTGCCACCTCGCCCACCTTTGGCATCGCTCACAAAAACCAAGTTTAAACCGTCGGGCGAAATAGCAGGATGCGCTACCGAAATGGTACTATCTTTAAATAATGAAACTTTTTTAGCTTCGCTCCATGAACCTCCAGCCCTATTCGAAACAAATATTTCAGTTCCCGAATCGGAATTAGCTTGTTGACGCGAACGGGTGAAATACATTGTATTACCATCGCTCGAAAACGATGTAACACCATCTTCGGTAATTACAGTTTTAGCTTCGGTTGATAATGGAGCCGGCTTTTCCCATTTACCTGCAGCATTTTTACGGGCAGTGTAAATTGAGTTTACGGGCAAACCAGTTATACCTGTATTCTTTTGTTGCGTCTTTTTATTTGCCGCCCTATCAGTAGTAAAAAAAATGGCATCACCATCGGCACCCTGATAGCTTGGGCTAAAAGTATGACTCCGTCTGAAATTAAAATTATCGAATATTTTAACAGTATAAGCAGTAGGTTGCTTTTTAAGGTTAGCTGCTAATTTTGTTACATGTAAACCGTTATTGGCACTTGAGCTGGTACTGTCATTTTGTAAAAACGTTGCATAATTCTTTTCAGCTTCTTTGTATTTTCCACTTCGATGTTGTACTTGAGCCAATCGTAAATACAAAACACTATCGGCATAACCATTTTTTAGAGCAAAACCATAATTCTGTTCCGCATTTGGAAAATTCAAAATCCGATAACATTCGGCCTGATTAAATGCAATACGGGCTCTAAGTTCTTTGTTTTTAACCGGCGTGCGCGAATAAAGTCGTTTATATAATTCGGATGCAGTAAAATACTCACCTATCTCATATTTTTTATCTGCTTTCTTTAACTGCGCCGCAGGACCACAACCCTGAATTAACAGCGTTGCAGCAAGCACAATAACTATAAAAAATGAGTTTCTCATTGATACAGAATAAATATTAGCAATAAAAAAACGAGCTGAAATGTTATACTAACTCGTGAATAACTAAGCCCGAACGCAATTTTGGTTCAAACCATGTTGTTTTGGGAGGCATAATATTGCCTGTGTCGGCTATATCAATTAATTGTTTCATCGATACTGGATACAATGCCAATGCTACACGCATTTCGCCACTATCCACACGTTTCTGCAATTCACTTAATCCACGTATTCCTCCCACAAAATCGATGCGCTTATCGCTACGTAAATCTTTAATTCCTAAAACTTTATCGAGAATCAGATTCGATGAAATAGTTACATCCAACACACCTATTGGGTCATTATCGTTGTAAGTTCCCGTTTTGGCAGTAAGCGAATACCAAATTCCCGAAAGATATAACGCAAAATTGTGCAATTTATTTGGTTTGTAAATGCTGGTTCCCATTTTTTCAACCTCAAAATCTGCAGTCAGTTGTTGAAGAAATGCTTCATCAGTCAAATTGTTTAAATCTTTCACAACTCGGTTATAATCAATAATATTCAATTGATTATCGGGAAAACAAACGGCCATAAAATAGTTATATTCCTCGTTGCCAGTGTGATTTGGATTTTGACGGCGTTTTTCGTCACCTACCAAGGCTGCTGCTGCACTTCGGTGATGCCCATCGGCAATGTAAAGCGACGGAATTTGAGCAAAAATATCTGTGATTCGAGCAATGGTAAGGGCATTATCAATAATCCAAAAATGATGTCCAAAACCATCACCAGGAGCTACAAAATCATAAAGAGGCTTATTTTTAATCACCTCGGCCACTATGGCATCCAATTCAGCATGATGTGGATAGGCAAAAAATACAGGTTCAATATTGGCATTATTCACACGTACATGTTTCATGCGGTCTTCTTCTTTGTCTCTACGTGTCAACTCATGTTTTTTGATATTTTCATTCATATAATCGTCAACATGCGCACAAACCACCAATCCGTATTGCGTTTTGCCATTCATTGTTTGAGCGTAAACGTAGTATTTTTCTGTTTCATCCTGTGTCAACCAGCCTTCAGATTTGAATTTTGTAAAATTAGTAAGCGCTTTTTGATACACTTTTTCCTCGTGCTCATCGGTGCCAATTTCAAAGTCAATTTCTGGTTTAATAATGTGGTACAACGACATTGGATTACCTTCGGCTTCAATGCGAGCTTCTTCGGAATTCAACACATCATAAGGGCGCGAAGCCACTTTCTCAACTAAATTTACTGGGGGACGAATACCTTTAAACGGTTTAACTACAGCCATATACTAATATTTTATTGTTTGAAAATTGGGAGTTCGACAGTTTGAGAATCATTGAAGAAAATTCAATATTCAACATTTTTTACAAAGCTGCAAAGATACAAAAAAAAAAGAAGCTATAAAACTCAAATTTCGTAGCTTATAGCCTTGCTATTAATTAAATGTAAAATGCTTTCGGTACCATCTTATTTTTAAAATGAAAATCATTATCTTTGTCAACCAAAGAATTAGAAACACAGCATGAAGAAACTCGTTTTTGCTACAAATAATGCACATAAATTATCAGAAGTTCGATCAATTTTGGCTCCTCACTACGAAATTATAAGCCTTGCCGATTTAAATTGCAACGACGATATACCCGAAACAGCTACAACGCTCGAAGGGAATGCATTATTAAAAGCAGAATATATTTACAAAAAATTCGGAGTCGATTGTTTTGCAGATGATACTGGCCTCGAAGTGGAAGCATTAGATGGTGAACCAGGTGTATATTCAGCCCGATACGCTGGACCAGCAAACGATGCGCAAGCTAATATGCAAAAACTAATACATGAATTAGGCCAAAACGAAAACCGAAATGCTTGTTTCAGAACGGTAATTACCCTTATTATAGAAGGAGATCAAATCAACTTCGAGGGTCGAATTAATGGTCGAATTGCAACACATCCTACAGGCACAGCAGGTTTTGGCTACGATCCTATTTTTATACCCGATGGATACTCTTTAAGTTTTGCTGAGTTAGGCACTGAAGAAAAGAACAAAATAAGCCACCGAGCTCTGGCAGTAAAAAAACTAACAGAATACCTTCAAAAAAACACCGAAAATTAGGATGAATATAAAATAATTCCATTAAAAATGAGTTATTTATTTGTCCGTAATACATACACACTTCAAACATGAAAAAAACTATTATATCATTACTTATTTTATTTACAGCTTGGAATGCAAACGCACAACTAGCCATGGGAAAGTGGCGTACACATTTTGCTTACAATGCTATAAGCCAAGTAACGCAAACCGAAAATAAAATATTTGCATTGAGTGATGGGTCTTTATTTTCAATTGACAAAGAAGCCGATTGTGTTGACAATGATGGTTGTATGGAGTATTACAGTAAAATGAATGGTTTGAACGATGCCGGAATTGTACGCATTGATTATGATAAATACAGCAAGAAGTTGCTTATAATGTATAAAAATGGCAACATTGATATGATGAGCAGTGGAGGAATAATTAATGTTCCGGATTTGTACAACAAACCGCTGAGTCTTAAAAAAACAATTAACCATGTTACTTTTACTACTGACAGAGCATACCTTTCGTGTGAATTTGGTATTATAGTAATGAATACTAAAAAAAACGAAGTGGCCGACACGTATTATATTGGCCCTAATGGTTCCGAAGTTAAAATTCTCAGCACTGCCATTTTAGGTGATCAACTCTATGCGTTAGCTCAAAATGCACTTTATAAAGCCAATATTAACGAACCAAATTTGGTTAACTTTGAATACTGGTCTACATTTTCATCATTACCTGGCAATGGTGATTTAAAGAAAATTTCAAGTTTTGCCGGTAAACTTATATTGCACAGAGGTGATAAATTATTTGCTTTCGATGCCAATACAGGGTGGCAGGATATACTGACAACTATATCGGTTCAAAACGTGAGTTTTTCGGATAAAAAATTGATTATTTACAGCTCTGAACAAGCCCTATATTTTGTGGATGAAACCCTGAATACAAAACTAGTCGAAAACCTTGGTGAAATAAAAGACGTAACTTATGATGC
>JBMOHZ010000052.1:0-10720 GCA_049317585.1 Paludibacter sp. | reverse complement strand
TATTTTATTCAACTTTAAATCAATTTGAAAATGAATATCGGAGTTCCAAAAGAAATTAAAAACAACGAGAGTCGCGTTGCCTTAACTCCATCCGGAGTGCAAATAATGACTCAAAACGGTCATACCGTTTATATCGAAAACAATGCAGGTGTAAATAGTGGATTCAGCAACGAACAATACAAACGCGCAGGAGCTACAATTTTGGGTACAGCCAGGGAAGTGTTTGAAATAGCCGACATGATTATGAAGGTGAAAGAGCCTATAGCTGTCGAATACGATTTGATACGCCCTAACCAATTGTTATTTACCTACTTTCATTTTGCTTCTAACGAAACATTAACACGGGCCATGATTGCTAGCAAGGCAGTGTGTTTAGCATACGAAACCGTTGAGAGTAATCACACATTACCATTACTTATTCCAATGTCCGAAGTGGCAGGGCGTATGTCCATACAAGAAGGTGCCAAATACCTCGAAAAACCAAAAGGTGGAAAAGGGATTCTTTTAGGTGGTGTTCCGGGAGTTAAGCCTGCTAACGTGCTTGTGCTGGGTGGTGGAATAGTTGGTACTCAAGCTGCTTTTATGGCTGCTGGATTAGGTGCACATGTTACCATAGCTGATATCTCGTTGCCTCGCTTGCGCTATTTGAGCGAAATAATGCCAGCTAATGTGGATACATTAATGTCGTCGCAATACAATATTGAACAATTATTACCACATACCGATTTGGTTATTGGAGCAGTGCTTATTCCAGGAGCTAAGGCGCCGCATTTGATTACCCGCGAAATGCTTAAACTCATGGAGCCAGGCTCAGTATTAGTCGATGTAGCCATTGATCAGGGTGGTTGTTTCGAAACTGCTCGCCCCACAACACATGCCGAACCCGTGTACGAAGTGGATGGGATACTGCATTATTGTGTAGCTAATATTCCTGGAGCAGTTCCGTTTACATCAACGCTTGCACTCACCAATGCCACATTGCCTTATGCTGTAAAATTAGCTAACTTGGGTTGGGAAAAAGCATGTGAACAAAACGAAGATTTACGTAAGGGACTTAATATAGTTAATGGTAAAGTGGTTTACAAAGCCATTGCCGAAACATTCAATTTGTAAGTTTTTTTCGGAGAATTCAAAATCAGTTTTTTTAAGCACCATATGAATTTATTTCATTTGGTGCTTACTCTTTTTATTATCTTAAATTATTTCAAAGAAGATGTTCAAGTATTTCGGATTAATGTGTGGCTAAATTTTTAATTGACAGTTTTAACTTTCTATTTCCAAAAATAAAAATATATCTTTGCATTATTTATTTAAAATAGCTACTTATATAAATAATAAGCAGAAATATTATTTGATAAAAAAAAAGATTTACAAACAATTATATTCAGTTTTAATATGAAAAAATTAATTTGTTTATTATTATTTGGGGTACTTATTAAAACTGTTGTTTTTGGCAATGGTGGTCCTGTTAATTATTCATCGGTTATTAGTACTGGTGATATGCGTTTTTTGAATTACACTGATGTTGAACTTCTCAAAGAAGACCTTAGTTTTAATATTTTGGGTGAGTATTGTGAAGTAATTGTGGAGTATACTTTGCAAAACAAATCCAATTACTCAAACGATACTATTCATTATGGTTTTCCTATAGACTTTGTCCGTGATGAAGATACGGGTGATTTCAGTTGGAATGAAAGTAATGTCAGTAATCTAATTTTTCAACAAGGAAATAAAATACTTAAATATAAACAGCAAATAGACTATAGTATTTTTACTGATACAATAAAAGGTTATGACGATCAACCCATATTGAAACGCAGAAAATGGTATTTAACAAATATCATTATAGGTAAAGGCGCAACAGAAACTGTACGGGTTTCATACCATGTTAAAAGTAATTTTATAGACTGGGCAACAACAAAAAGTTTTTTTGTTGATTATGGCAAAAAATATATATATTGGGATTTTACTCCTGCACAATACTGGGGTGATGGGATAGTGAATGAAATTAAGATTAATATTAAAGTAGCTCCCAAAATACAAAGATACGGTGATTTTAAAGTGCTTGGGTTGCCATTTCAGAAAAACGATTCATCATATACATTTTCGGCTAATAAATTTAATTTTGATAAAGCTAAACCGCTTTATCTAGAATACAGTTATGAACCTGTACAACAAGCTAAATTTATATCTGATTATTCAATACCAAAAGCATACATACTCTCTGTTAATGCGTCTTCATTCAAAGAAGATTACGAAATTCAGAAGATTAGCGATAAAAACTATACCACAGCTTGGGTTCCAATTACAAATAAAACAGAATGGGTTGAATTTAATATAAAACCGTTTGGTTTGGGAGCCATTTTGATTGTAAATGGTTACGCTAAATCATCAGAAACATATCTTAATAATAATCGTATAAAGAAAATCAGGATTGATTATGAAGCAGAGGATTATATGGATAAAAGTAAAACGATAAAGGAAAGTAGAGAGATAGATATTGAAGACAAACCATTTAAAGAAATATCTTCTAATAACTTGTATTCGAATGCTTTTAAAGTAGATTTTGGTGAAGGATATCTTAAAGTAAGAAAAATTAAAATTACAATTTTAGATGTGTATAAAGGTAAAAAGTATAATGATAGTTGCATTTCGGAAATTCTTTTGCTTGGGTATACTGCTGACAATATGTAATAGTTTGGTTTGTGGGCAAGACACAGAAAATGGTACAAAATGGAATAAAAAAGTAGTCTTTATAACCGAAGATGTTTTCGATCAATTGCCAGATACTTTTTTTTACTTAAAACCAGTATATCAAAACTATTATCAAACAAAAGAACATTTGTCAATAAAGTATTCTGTTAAAGAAACCTCCAAATTGACTTTTCGAAACAATCTTTCGAATGGTACTTATCATGTTTGTTTACATAAACCAACTACTGACACCATATTAGCAAAAAATATTCTCGAAAACCCTGGTGTAATTCAAATTGTAAAACGCGATACTAATGATTATGTTGGGTTAATAGAGGAGATGATTCATGTTCCTTTTGCAATGCCTCCACGCTTACTTTATCAGGGGCACCAAACAGACCTAAGGCTAGCTGTAGATTGTGCTGAGCTAGCAATATACGGAAAGAGAAGGCAAGGATTTAATATCCCGTATTGTGGTCCAAAAAAAATAGTAGATTACCTTAATGAAACCTATTCAATAAAAAGAGGAACTGTAATCAATTTTGGTTTTCAAATATCTGTAGTATACGAAGATAAAGGTATTATTGGTAAACTAGATAGTCAAGATTTACTAATACATGCTTATAAAGATAAGGTAGAAATAATTTCTTTCGAAAATACTGATTTATTCGGTCGTATTTACAAAATGTACGAATGGAAGAAATGAAGATAAAACAGTGCACTAATTGGTTTAGCACACTGTTTTTTGCATTTTTCAAGTTTATTTTTTACAGTAGCGAAGCAGCCGTTTTATCCACATAAAAATCCACTTTTCCTTTTAGTGTAGCTATATGAGCAGCAGGATAGTTTGATGCTGTTGGTTTTTTCTGAATAATTTCTTTCAAAATTTTCGATTTATTTTCGCCAGTAATCATAAATACAATTTGATGTGCATTGTTGATGGTGTTTCCAGTGAGCGTAATACGTTTTTGAAGTGTATAAGGATTTACATTAACAGCTACTGAAAGTTCTGAATCGATAAGCGAAAGGTCATTCGGAAAGATAGATGCTGTATGTCCATCATTTCCCATACCTAAAAGTACAAGGTCGAAAACGGGATATCCTACTGAAGCCGGTAACTCGCTACGCAATAAGGAACTGTACCTTTCGGCTTCAAACTCAGGAATTTCCTCGCCCCGAATACGGAAAATATTTTCGCCCGGAACAAAAGTTTTTTGTAAAAAAGCATCGTAGGTCATACCAAAATTGCTTTCAGGATCAGTTGGTTCTACGCAACGTTCGTCCACCCAAAAAAAACGTACTTTTTTCCAATCGATGGAAGTTTCGTACTCGTTACCGAGCATATCAAAAAGCATTCGTGGTGTTGTGCCTCCCGAAACAGCTAAATTCAGAAATTTATCAGTTGGTGTTGCATTTGCTTTTTCTTTAATTAACTCAGCCACTGCTTGCGATGTAGCCACAGTATTTTCGAAGATTTGAAGATTAATTTGCATACTAAAAATTATATTGTGTTTTATTGTTTTTGTGTTTCTTGCTTGTTATTCTGTTTTAAATTTAGAGAATGGATCCCGCCATTTCATAAATTTATCATCGAAAAGTTCATTCGATTCTTTTGGTCCCCACGTATTACATTCGTAAAAATAGAGTGGAATGTCTATATCACTCTTCCAAGCATTTAATATATTATCTACGAATTTCCAACTTGCTTTTACAGCGTCAGCGCGTGCATAAAGTGTTGAATCGCCAGTCATGCAATCTAGAATAAGACGTTCATAAGCTTCAGCTATTTTTTTATCGGCCAAATCGGAATAATGAAATGCCATATTCACATTTTGCACTTTGAAACCGGCACCCGGAATTTTCATTCCAAAATCAATAGCCACACCAGCATCGGGATGTATGCGTAGTATAATCATATTATTAGGTTCGGTTAAGCAAAGCTGTTTGAAAAGTCGCTGAGGTGCTGGTTTTAAATGTATTACCACTTCGGTAACACGCTCAGGAAGTTGTTTGCCTGTACGTATAAAAAACGGTACATCGCCCCAACGCCAGTTGTCGATAAACAGTTTCATGGCCACAAAAGTCTCCGTTTTTGAATTTGGATCTACACCTGTTTCTTGACGATAAGCGTTTTGAATTTCACCATTCACTTCACCCGAAATATATTGTCCGCGTACCACAAAATTGGCTACTTCGCTTGCATGAACTGGCCTAATTGCTTGTAATACCTTCACAGTTTCGTTACGTATAGAGTCCGAATCGAAAACAGCTGGTGGCTCCATAGCTACCACTGCCATAACTTGCAATAAGTGATTTTGAATCATATCGCGCAGAGCTCCCGAAGTATCGTAATAACCACCGCGACTACCAACTCCAATTTTCTCGGAAGCTGTAATTTCTATTCTGTCAATGTACTTACGATTCCAAATAGGCTCAAAAAATCCATTTGAAAAACGGGTAACCATAATGTTTTGCACCGTTTCTTTGCCTAAATAATGATCAATGCGGTAAATTTGGTCTTCGTTAAAACCATTGTGCAGTTTTTTGTCAAGCTCAATGGCCGATTCGTAACTATAACCAAATGGTTTTTCGACAATAATACGTTTCCAACCATCATCCTCTTTATTTAAACCACAACTTACTAAGTTTGCAGCTACTATATCGTACAAAAATGGAGGTATCGAAAAGTAATAAACTATATTTTGCTTTATTTCAAGTGATTGAGAGATGCTTTCGATGTATAACTTTAACGAACAAAAATCCGATTGAACTTGATTATTTACTTTTTTATAATAAACCTTGTTTAAAAAAGCTGTAACTTTTTCGGTGTTTTGGCTATAGCTATTTTTTGCAAAAGTATTCAAGGCCTCGTCTACATCTGTTCTATAAGCTGACTCGTCCTTTTCTTGACTTCCAGCACCTAAAACAATAAAATTCTCTGGCAATAAATTATCCAAATACAGTTGAAAAACTGCAGGTAATAATTTTCGTCTGGCTAGGTCACCGTTGGAGCCGAAAATTACCAAAACTTGATCTTCGATATTGTTTTTTTTCATGCTGAAATTATTTTATTACAGGCTAAAACAAGGTAAAATTATAAATTGTTTTGATATTAATGTTGAATGTTTTTTATTGCTTCTGGATTATGCTTGTGTTTGAAAAATATAGCAAATAAAACAGTAATAATCAATGCATAAACAGCAAAACTTAACCAAATTGAATGCCAGTCTTTTAACCCATTCATTGTAAAGTATTTATCAATAACAATACCACTTACTTTACTTCCCAGATAAGCACCAAATCCATTTGTCATCATCATAAACAGTCCCTGAGCACTCGATCTTATTTGTGGGTCGGTTGTAGTTTCAACAAATAGTGAACCCGAAATATTGAAAAAATCGAATGCCATACCATAAACTACGCACGATAAAATAATCATCCATAAACCTTCCGAAGGATTACCATAAGCGAAGAGTCCGAAGCGTAATACCCAGGCAATCATGGATATAATCATTACATTTTTAATTCCAAAGCGTTTCAAAAAGAAGGGGATTAGTAAAATAAACAAGGTTTCGGAAATTTGCGAAATTGACATGATTATAGTTGAGTATTTTACTACAAACGAATCGGCGTAGGCAGGTACATTTTTAAAATCATCCAAATATGAATCGCCATACATGTTGGTGAGTTGCAATGCTGCACCTAAAAACATAGCAAAAATGAAAAATACTGCCATTTTATAATTAGCAAAAAGTTTAAATGCCTTCAATCCGAAAATTTCGATGAACGAAGCATTTTTTGAAATAGATTTTACGGGTGGGCATTTAGGTAATGTAAATGAATAAATTCCCAATGCAATAGCCATAACTGATGCTATAATAAACTGATCAGCAGTAGCTTTGCTGCCAGTAAGATTTGTAATCCACATAGCCACAATAAAACCAATTGTGCCCCAAACTCGAATGGGAGGAAATGTTTTTACGACATCAAAATTATTGTTTTTTAAAATGGAATAAGCTATAGAATTTGATAGCGAGATGGTGGGCATGTAAAAAATCATGGCCCCCAAGATAACGTAAAACAAGGTATCAGGATCATTAACAAAAGGTACGTAAAGTAAAACTAAACCGTACAGAATATGTAAAATCCCGTAAAGTCGTTCTGCATTTATCCATTTATCGGCAATAATTCCAATTATTGGAGGCATAAAAATGGACGAAATAGCTAAGGTAGAAAAAATAGCACCAAATTGTGCACCAGACCATCCTTTAGCATTAAAACAATAGGTTCCAATAGTAATTAGCCATGCTCCCCACACAAAAAATTGAAGAAAGCTCATTAGTGTCAATCGAAATTTTAAGCCCATAATATTGATTTTAATTTGTTGATTTTGTATTCTATTTATTTTGCAATAAAACGATTTTTTATTCTGCAGTAATTTTTAAAACAGTGATTGTTGATTTTTTGCAACCTTCGAAATTGCTGTCGATTATTGCATTGTAATATGTTGTTTCGTTTGCCTGATTTGTTCTAGTACCACAATTGATAAATTCCATTAGTGGATATTTTTCCAATATATTTTGCATCATTTCGGCTATCGAAGGAGCAGTTTTGAATTGAGAATATTGGTTATATGTATATTTCAAAAAAACAACATTTTCAGTTATTCCTCTATTATCCAGTAAGTAATCATTTTTTAGAAGTGTAGGTTGAGCCAATATGCCATTATAAAATATATCAGTAGGAGCGGGGTACGATACAATTTCGGTACGCGAACTATTCATTATCACTGGTACATTTTGTGAAAAATCGGCTGTGGTTTTGTAAATTATGGCTGATTGTGTAGCTGCTACAGTTTTTTTGCTTTCAAAAATTTGTTTGCTTTTGCACGAAAATAAAATTGTGGATAATGCCAACATCAAAAGAATATTTTTCATTGTAAAGTTAGATTTTGTTGAATTTTGTAACCTGCAAACCATCAGTTGTAAGCACTTTCAATATATAATTTCCCGTTCTCAAATTACTTACATTGATATTGATATTATCTGATTTTTCATTTTTCAATTCATAAACTTGTCTGCCTAATACATCTGTTATGTTTAACTTAAGTATCTGATCTGTAGTTGATATTGTTAATTGATTTACTGCCGGATTTGGGTAAATAATTAAGTTTTTATTTACATTAATGTTTTCCAGAACTGTAGGCGTATCTACTAATGTAAATGTAGCTTTGTAATAGTTTGATGGCGTAAGCGCAGTCCAAGAATTGCTTGTGTTTTGATAATATACGGCAATATTATAATTTTTCAAAGGCAAATTCAATTCACCTGAAAACGTAAATGTTCGCGATTCATTTGCATCGATAAACGCATCTTGATAACCCAAATAGGTTAGTGAGCCGCCACCAGTAGTTTCGAAAATAAATGCAATTATTTTTTTGTCGTAAAATCCAATTGTATTTTTAATATTAGCCGTTAATGTCGCTTGATTTCTTTCAACTTTCGATGCATTTGGAAACGAAATAGCTGAATTTAACAACAAAACTGGAGTCTCGGTTGGTGCTGTAATTATGTCGACTAGCTGATAATTACCTAATTGCTCAATGGTGGTCGATTTTGTTGGATTGTTCGACGGATCATACATTACCGAAAGGTAATATTTACCTTGAGTCATGGTTATATTTCCCTGAAATTCAACATTTCTGGTTTCACCAGCTGCTATGTTAATTGCTTCGGTGCTTACCAGTTGATTTGTGGTTTGATTGTCGAACGATTCGAGGTAAATGCTTAAAGTTGAGTTATATTCAGCGCCATTGTTTGTCACACTTACACTAAATCTGCCTGTTTTATTTGGATATAAATTTCCGTTTTTGGTAAAAGAATTTAAAATTAATTTGGGAACTTCGTTTGTTGGCGTAGCGAGCAAAACTTGTGTGGCTGTTACAGTTGCATTTATATAATTAGGTATGCCTACAGGCCCACGCATTATTTGCCAATTGCTTTGTCCAGAACCACCGTAAACCATATAAATTTTATAATTCCCTGCTGCATAGGTCGAAGGGATGCTTATGTTGCTGTATATTAGAGGTGAATAACTATAATACGTTCTCAAATCTGCAATTGATTTAGTAGTTCCAATTGTACCCAAAAACACATTGTTAGTACTGTAAAGTGCCATTGCAATATTGCCAGAAAAAGTACTAATTCCTTTGTTATAAACTTTGCTTGCATTAATAGCGAAAGTGCCATTGCGTTTTACAACTTTGGTTGAATAGGCCAATGTGTCGTTGGTAAATAGCTGATAGCTAGCAATACTTGTGTTTGTAGGTTTCTGAATCCCAATTAAAATTTCTTGGCTTGCATTGAAACCGTCCGAACTTCCACCAATTCCTTGCGAGCTGGGGTCGAGTGCTGAGAGTTGAAAATAACCATTTGACTGACCTCCCCAACCCCAATTAAAATGAAATAAATCATTAGCATCGTAGCCATCGCATACAAATAAATGTCCTCCATCGTTCGAGTTGCCCGAATAAAGTATTGGTTTAAGGGTATTTAATTCTGCTTTTAGCATATTTTTCCATTCAGTTCGGGTGTAATAATTACGTTGAAACTGTTGTAAATTAGAGTCATAACCGAAATTGTTTTTTAATGCATTGGCCATTGCAAGTGTTGATGCCGAACTTGTTGTGCCATAATCCATACTCACCGCTACTCCGCAATGATATATTAAGGTTGCTACAGCAGTTTTTTGAGCTTCAGTGCTTGCTGTCGAATAGGTATCGGTCATGTTTGACCAATTATAATTGGTGCCAGCAAAACTTTGTGTAAGCGAAATATTGTTTGTTGTAGATGTGTATGTATTTGATCCTGTACCACTAACCGGCCATTTGTGGAACATCATTACTTGAGCCATACCAGTTGCAACACATCCTGATACTGATCGAGTTGTATTAGCAGGTGGAATTAGTGGGCATAGATTATTATAAGGATCGCCTTGATTCCATTTAATGTTTCCAAGTAATGGTGCAATTGTAGTAGCAAAACTAGTGTTGTTTGTACTTTCAGTATAATTAATGGTAGTTGTGAGTTTTTTATCAGTAGGTTTTATTGATAAAATCTCATTATTGTATACATTCAGCCAATATTTTAGTGTTTGAGGAAGCGATGACGTATTGAATGAACCTTCGGTTGAATATGCTAAAATTGGTTTTGTTCTTTCGTCGGCCGAAACAATAACAAATCCATTATTATCGCTTTTGTTGAAAACATAGTACGTAGTAATACTGTCAGAATTTACTGCAGCAACGCGTTCAATGTGAGTTAATTGAACAGCATTGCTTGCAGCAGGTGTTTTCTGAAGTGTGTTAGTCGAAGTTCTTTGCAATTGCTGAGCCACCATAAGTGCCTCGGCCACTGAACGTACTTGCGAAATCAATATACTTGAAATAAACAAACTTAAAAGTAATAATGCCGAAATACGCTTCATAGAAAATTTTATTTAATGCCTAATTTTATTCTTTCAATAGATTTTCAATGTCAGCTTTAATATCAGCTGGTTTGGTTTTAGGTGAATAGCGGTTTACAACATTTCCATTTTTATCAATCAGAAATTTTTCAAAATTCCAACGGATATCATTTTTACCTTCAAGTGGTTTTTGTTCTTTTAAAAACACATACAAAGGATGTGTATTATCGCCATTTACTTCTATTTTTTCAAAAATTGGAAAAGTAATATTGTATTTATTGGTACAAAAATACAAAATTTCTTCAGAAGTTCCGGGTTCTTGACCTAAAAATTGATTACATGGAAAACCTAATACTGTAAAGTCTTTACTGCCAATAGTTTTGTATAAATCTTCGAGTCCTTCGTATTGTGGTGTAAGTCCACATTTGCTCGCTGTGTTTACCACAAGTATCACTTTCGAAGCGTATTTCTTCAAATTTACTGATTTTCCATTGATATCATTCATTTTAAAATCGTAAAAACTTTTTTGTGCAAAAAGAGTCGATGTTGCAATAGTCAAAAT
>JBMOHZ010000051.1:0-10841 GCA_049317585.1 Paludibacter sp. | reverse complement strand
AAAGAATGTCGTGAAAAGGAAATTAACCTTGGTCTTGACTTAAAAGGTGGAATGAACGTAACCCTTGAAGTATCGGTTGCCGATATTATTCATTCGCTTTCGGGTTACAACACTTCGCCCAATTTCCTAAAAGCCATTCAAATGGCTACCGAACGTCAAAAAACTAACAGTCAGGTTCAATACCTCGATTTGTTTGTGCAAGCTTACAAAGAATTGGACCCAAATGCCAAACTTTCGACTTTATTCAGCACATTTGAACTGAAAGAAAAAATATCACTAAACACTCCAAATGATGAAGTTATAAAAGTGCTTGAAAAAGAAATTGATGGCGCTATAAGCAACTCATTCAATGTATTACGTACTCGTATCGACCGTTTTGGGGTGGTTCAACCTAACATCCAACGCGACAACAACAATACTGGACGCATCCTTATTGAACTTCCGGGCATTAAAGAACCAGAACGCGTTCGTAAATTATTACAAGGATCGGCCAATCTGGAATTTTGGGAAACGTATGATTTGAATGAAGTGTATCAAAACTTAGCTGATGCTAACGGTTTGTTATCAAAAATGGGTTCGGCACAAGCAGTAGCCGTAGACACTACCAAAGCAGCTCCAGTAGCAGCTGCAGCACCTGCTCCTAAAGCAAAACCAGCAAGCATAGCAGATAGCTTAAAAGCAAAACTTGCCAAAACTCCTGAAGCTAAAGGTGATTCAAGCAAAATGCGCGAAGCGTGGATGAAAGAAAATCCATTGTTCTCACGTTTACAAATCAATGCTCAAGGCGGACAAGTTGGTCGTGGACCAGTAGTAGGTATGGCACACAGCAAGGATACAGCACAAATTAATGCCTATTTGGCAATGAAACAAGTGAAGGATGTACTTCCTCGAGACTTACAAATGCGTTGGACTGTGAAGCCAATAGAAGGCAGCGAAGAAGTTTATCAACTTATTGCGTTGAAAGTTTCGAGCCGCGACGGCCGTGCACCACTCGAAGGTGATGTAATTACAGATGCTCGTGCTGACTTCAGTCAAACTTCGGCTTACGCCAATGTAAGTATGAGTATGGATCAGGAAGGTTCAAAAACATGGGCACGCCTGACTAAAGATAATATTGGCAAATCAATTGCAATTTCGTTGGACGGTTATATTTATTCGTTCCCAACTGTTAATACCGAAATTTCGGGAGGCAACTCTCAGATTACTGGTAACTTTACAGTTGAAGAAGCCAAAGACTTAGCAAACACTTTAAATTCAGGTAAAATGCCAGCGCCGGCACATATTATCCAAGAAGATGTTGTTGGGCCATCGCTTGGACAAGAAGCTATCAACAATGGATTAATTTCATTTATTGTGGCGTTTATCCTAGTGCTTATTTACATGATAATTTATTATGGTAAAGTGCCAGGTATAATTGCCGATATAGCATTATTTGCCAACGTATTTTTCCTTATTGGTATTTTGGCTTCATTCTCGTCGGTACTTACATTGCCTGGAATAGCGGGTATAGTACTTACAATGGGTATGGCCGTGGATGCCAACGTACTTATTTACGAGCGTATTCGCGAAGAAATGCGTAGTGGTAAAAACATGCAACTATCAATCAAAGAAGGATTTAAACATGCATTAAATGCTATTATCGACTCCAACGTTACTACTTTATTAACCGGTGTAATTCTGATTATATTTGGTAAAGGACCTATCAAAGGATTTGGTGTAACATTAAGTATTGGTATTATCACCACATTTATTACCGCAGTATTCCTTACTCGTTATATGGTTGAAGCGTATGTGGCTCGCGATAAAGTAAAACACATACCTTTCCAAACTCGACTTTCGAAGAATTTCTTGCAAAACACCAAAATTGACTTTATGAAAATTCGTAAAGCCATGTACATATTATCTACAGCATTATTCTTAATTAGTTTCATATCATTTGGCACTAAAGGTTTTAACCTTGGTATCGACTTTACTGGTGGGCGTAATTACATAGTTGCATTTGATCACCCTGTAAAAACAGAAGAAGTAAAACAACTACTGAAAGCTCAATTTGAAGGTGATGCACCACAAGTAATTACTATTGGAAACGACAATCAGGTTCGTATATCAACAAAATATAGAATTGATGAATCGAGCACTGAAATTGACAATCAAATTGAATCTAAACTTTACAATGGTCTGAAACCTATATTGAAACAAGGTACTACCAAAGATAATTTTGTTACTGATAATATTAAAAGTTCGTCAAAAGTAGGACCGGCAGTGGCCGACGATATTAAAACTGCTGCTATTTGGGCAGTGTTGTTTGCTATTTTTGGAATTGCATTGTACATTTTAGTACGTTTTCGTGAATGGGGTTATGCAGCTGGAGCTGTTGTTTCGCTTGCGCACGATGCGATACTTACCTTAGGTGCATTTTCATTGCTTTGGGGAATCCTGCCTTTCTCGATGGAGGTTGACCAGTCATTTATTGCAGCCATATTAACTGTATTAGGATATTCAATTAACGATACTGTTATTAACTACGATAGGATTCGTGAAAATGTAAATCTATATCCAAAACGTGATCGTATTCAAATTATCAACGACTCGGTAAATCAAATGTTGGGACGTACATTTAGTACTACTTTTACAGTTATTATTACATTAATAGCCATGTTTGTGTTAGGTGGTGATTCTATTCGTGGATTTATATTTGCCATGTTATTCGGTATATTTGTAGGTGTATATTCTTCGGTATTTATTGCTTCGCCAATAACTTACGAGGTAAATAAACTTATAAACAAACGCAAATTGAAAGCTGCCGAATCAAAAAAATAATTTTTTTCGATCGTTTTTATAAAAGCTAAAAGCCTTGCCGAAGTTTTTCGGTAAGGCTTTTATTTTATTTCGGTAAAATATTACGTTTCATTTTCAAATTTAAAAAAGTAAAATCATTTCGAAAAAGTAGGTTCATTTGTAATTTTTTTTATAAATTTGCAATCTAAAAAAAATAAAGACCTAAAAAATAAAGACCTAATAATTGGTTCAACTAACGAACCTAATAATAATGCAGGTAACTGGAAATAATAGTTTTAACGAATATAATTTGTCCATCCGAATTTTTCCGGATGGATTTTCTTTATATATTACCGACGAGAGTAATTCCTTACTATCGTCGAAACATGGTAAAATAAATTTTGCCGAATTATCGGCCAACGAGCTAAATGATGTGTTACGTGCTGAACTCGAAACCGAGACCAGTTTTGCTACTACCGAAATAATTATCGAAACAGATTGTTATACCGTGATTCCTCAAAGTTTGTTTAACGCCGATGATTATGCCTCATTGCTACAGTTTCAACACCCTACTTACAATCTGAACTCTGACAAGCTCCTTACGAACGAAATATTGAATCACAAGGCAATTGTATTATACTCTTGTTCGAACAAGCTTTACGAGACTATAATGAGTATTTATAAAGATGCTAGCATACAACACCATTTAGTTACGTATTTGAAAACTGATTATAATAATGATTGTCATCTCCAAGTTGTAAACCGAAATGGCAAATTGGATATTATTGCTTACAAAAACAACAACTTACAACTTGCTGGTACTTATGAATATAAAACCGACGAGGATTTTCTTTATCAGCTTACACACGTAAGTGAACAGTTGCAGCTTGCTGATTCAACTTACTCTGTAGTAATATCAGGGAAACAAATAGGAGCGGCATTAGAAACTTTACTTTCAAAATACATACGGAATATCTCCGTAAATTAAAACCCCCAGTAAAAAGTGCGTATAATAAGTGGTTTATATAAAGGACGTAGAATACCAACACCTTCGAATATTAAGGCTCGACCTACAACCGATTTTGCAAAAGAAGGATTATTTAACCTACTCAACAATCGGATTGATTTTGAGGATATTGATATGCTCGATTTATTTGCTGGAACGGGTAGTATTGGCATTGAGTTTATTTCGCGGGGATGCGCGAGTGTCACTTCTATCGAAACGTATGATGTGCATTGCGCATTTATAAAAAAAGTATGTGCTGAACTAAAAATTAGCAATTTGCAATTGCTTAAAATGGATGTATTTAAATTTGTAGGCTCTACTAAAATGCAGTACGACATGATTTTTGCCGATCCACCTTATGAACTTAAGATGCTCGAAAACATACCTGATTTAATTTTCAAAAATGAATTACTGAAGTCGGATGGATTGTTTGTATTGGAACACTCGTCGAACAATATATTCAGCACTCACCCCAATTATTTGGACCACAGAGCGTATGGAAATGTAAATTTCAGTTTTTTTGGTTACAAAGCGGAGTAATATATTATACTTCTATAAATTCAATTTCTACTCCAGCTCTTTCGAGTAATTCCACACCATCCATTATGCGGTATTTTTCGCCATAAATAACGCGTTTAATGCCCGCTTGAATAATAAGTTTTGCACACTCAATGCATGGCGAAGCAGTCACATAAAGCGTTGCACCATCGCTACTATTATGCGAACGAGCCACTTTGGTAATGGCATTGGCTTCGGCATGCAAAACGTATGCTTTGGATACATTGTTTTCATCTTCGCATTTATTCTCAAATCCCGAAGGAGTACCATTGTAGCCATCCGAAATAATCATTTTATTTTTGACCAATAAAGCCCCTACCTTACGTCTTTCGCAATACGAGTTTTCAGCCCAAATGCGGGCCATACGCATGTATCTGTAGTCTAAGTTTTGTTGTTTGTCGTTCATTTTATTTGCACTTTGCACGTTGTTTGTGTTAAATCGCTATTCTCTTAATTATCACATCACCATATCATCACATCACCACATCACATCAATGAAAAGGATTAAGAAATGAGCGTGGAACTGGAGTTTCAAATTTCACTTCCTCCAAGGTCATAGGGTGTATAAATGCTAAAATGCGTGCATGAAGCCCCATTCTGCCTATCGGACTTGTGGTGGAACCGTATTTTTTATCTCCAACAATAGGGTGACCCAAGCCTTGCATGTGAACTCTGATTTGGTTTTTGCGGCCTGTATCCAATTCCACTTCGAGCAACGAAAGTTTATCGTTCGATTTCACAACCCGATAATGAGTAATGGCTTGTTGACCACCATTGTCGGTTAAGCTCGAGTGTATTTTGAGCGACTTCTCATTTTCGGAAAGCCAGGTAACTATGGTGTCTTTTTCTTTCTCCACTTTGCCTTCGACCAATGTTACATACACTCTACGCGTCACTACTTCGTGCCAATGTTCCTGCATAGCCAATTGTATTTCGCGTGTTTTGGCAAAAACAATAATTCCCGAAGTTTCGCGGTCGATGCGGTGAACAACGAAAATGCGATTTTGTGGCGAGCAGTTTTTTACGTAATACTTTAGAATCGAAAAAGCTGTCGTCTCGTCACCTTTTCCGGTACTTACGGTTAGTAATCCCTCTTTCTTTTCTACAACAATTAAATATTGATCTTCGAAAATAATTTTTAGTTTCGGGTGACTCAATTCCACATTTCCACGCGTACTGTTAATCACTACACTGTCACCAGCGTTTAATTCTTTGTTATATTGAGTTGTAACTTCGTCGTTGACCATAACCTGACGGTGAGCCAAAAGTGCTTTAGCAGCATTACGACTCATTCCACCCATTTTTGCAAGTAGAAAATTCATCAGTTCGCACGTTTCGGTAGCTTTCAGGCGAGTTGAATTTCTTTGTGGTATTTTTTTTTGGGTTGGTCTCATGGTTTTTTATTGTTTTATAGTCGATTTTTGTGTAACAATATCGCTATATTTTCGATTATTTTTAATATAATATTCAAAGATAATACTTTTTGCCAACATTTCGTCGCAATGGGTACGTGTTGCATACAGTATATTATCGTTTCGTTTTTCTACAAAGTCGGTCTGCATTAGTTTAAAATCCTTACGTGCTTTCAACACACTGGCTGCATTTTTGGGCTTCCCTGTTATAAATAACTGAACAGCAGCTATATAATCCAATATCCGACGCCATTTCATTACATTTGCAAAAACTGACTGCGGTAAGTTTTTATAAAGCATCAACATATTGTTTCTGAAATTCAGATAAGTTTTAAACGGACTCTCTACATTCAGAGTACCTCCACCAACATGATAAACGCTGCTTTGTGGTATGCAAACAATACGATATCCACGGGCATTAAGCCGCCAACACAAATCTATTTCCTCCATGTGTGCAAAAAAAGCATCGTCAAATCCACCCACTTTTCTAAAAATTTCGGACCGAATCATCAAGCACGCACCAGTAGCCCAAAACACATCACATACCGTATCGTACTGCCCTTTATCAACTTCCACATCTCCAAGAACTCTACCTCTACAAAACGGATAACCCAAGTAATCTATAAATCCACCACAAGCACCTGCATGTTCAAAGTGTGTTTTATTTTGGTAGGATTTAATTTTGGGCTGACAAGCTGCCACATCCAAATTATCATCCATAAACTCAATGAGTGGCTGTAACCAATTGGGCGTAACTTCAATATCGGAATTCAACAACACAAAATACTGCGCATCAATTTGTGCCAGTGCTTTGTTGTAGCCACCTGCAAATCCATAATTTTTATCAAAAACCAAGGTGCGTATACTGGGAAATGAAGCGTTTAAATAAGCTAATGAACCATCGGTAGATGCATTATCTGCAACAATTATTTCAACATTGGGTTGCATGGTGTTTTGTACCAAAACAGGCAAGAACTGCTTTAGGAAAGCCTCACCATTCCAATTTAATATTACAATTGCTGTATGTGTCATTTTTTTTAAAGAGTCAAGAACCAAGAGTCAAGAATCAAGATTTGTGTTTAGAACAAAAAAAATCGGTCGACAAACTATCAACCGACATTTTAAGTGTGTATATTTGATTATTAACGTACTATTCTTCTTCTCTATAAATACCAAGCGATTTACCATATTGGTATTCACCTTCAAGAATCAATTCAATTTCTTCTTCGCCAATATCCATTTTATCTTTTTTGGCGCATTTCTGAATAAATTTGAACATTTCTTCTTCGTCGATACTAGCTTCTTCGGTCGAATCTTCGTCGATCAAGCCATTTTCGTCGTAGAACTCATATACAACATCCAACAAATATTCAATTTTTGTGTCGTCAATTTTACTTTTAAACTCTTCGGGCAAAAAATTGATGATAAATTTCACGGCATCGTCTTCATCGTATACCAGTAAATCGTCTTCTTGTGTTTTCATTTTTATAGGGTTTTATAGTGTTGCAATACAATTTCAGTTCAAAGATAAGGATTTTTTTTAATACAAAGCCCGATAGGTCAATGTTTTTGATTTTTTTTGCAATTGCAATTAATCCAACTAGTTGGGCATTTCAATTCGAGCTCGTAAAAAAGTTTGTCATTTATTTTTACTAATCGTAGTGTTGTTTTTTCGCCTTTTATAAGCGCCCACGACAATTGCGAAGTTGGTGTATTCCTTATTGGAAATCGAACGATAACAGGATTTTTAAAACATTCGTTTTTAACACAACCATCCAACAGATTTACATACAACGAACCGTAGTTCAATAAATCTTGTCCATTTTTGCTCATAACTACAATTCCTTTTTTTAAGTCGCTGTGCGAATTGTTGTCAATTATTTCCAAGCAATTTTGAATATCCTGAAATTCGCAACCATTGAATACCAGCTCTTTACCATATCGGGTGCGGATAATTGTATCTTTTTGAATGCAAGAATCCGGTTTTTGAATCTGGTTATTGCTGTACTGAATTATGATCTGCGCTCTGCGGTTTTTGCGCTTTGCCTCTTCGCTATCGTTTTTGGTTACAGGTTTGTTTTCGCCATAATAGCCAATTGACAAAATATTCTCATTAAATCCTAAACTTTTAAGATAGCTTTTAACCTCATTGGCTCGCAAATTGGATAGCTTAATATTGAACAAACTATCAGCAGCATTGTCGGTGTGACCAATAATTTCAATTTTGAATATGTTTAGTTTCGATAAGGAATCAATTTCTCGTGTTATGTAATTTTGATCAACCTTACTTAACTTATACTTATTAGTGTCAAAATATACATTCAAATGGCGTTCAGCGCTTTCCGAATATTGAATGTATAAAAACACAAAGACAAGAAGAAGAAATAAAGTTCCTTTTTGCTGCATTTCGAAAACTTATTTTGACTTAATAAACAAGTATTTATTTCTATCAAATTCAAATTAATAGACTTATACTACATGCTTAAAATTTTGTTAAGTGTGATTTATTCGAGGTCAAATATAGTACATTTCGAATAAAAATACTATTTTTGATGTCGAAAATTGAAAAATACCTATTAATCTTATCATTATAATTAATTCTAAAACAATATTTATGTCCGAAAATTTGATAATTGACACCAATAAAAACAAAAAAGAACAGTACGAGTTACTCCTTCCTCAGATAGAGGCACTTACAAATGGAGAGCAGGATGTTATAGCAAATTTATCAAACATTTCGGCTGCACTGCATCAAACGTTCGGTTGGTTTTGGGTGGGTTTTTACTTGGTTAAAAACGATGATTTAGTTTTAGGCCCATTTCAGGGAACAATAGCATGCACTCGAATTCGGTTTGGAAATGGAGTTTGCGGTGCCGCTTGGGAGCAAAGGCAAAGTATGTTGGTACCGGATGTTGATAAATTCCCAGGACATATTGCTTGTAGTAGTCTTACCGTTTCCGAAATTGTTATTCCAGTTTTCAACATACAATCCGAAGTTGTTGCTACATTAGATATTGATAGCGATAAATTTGATATACTGGATGAAGTTGATGTGTTTTACCTCGAAAAATTGGCAAAACACATTGGATGTGTCATAATGAGATGAAAAAAAGCACTTAGCTATTTTTATTTTCGGCATAATTATTCCGTTTACATTCAGTATTTAAGGTTTGAAATTAAAAATTTCATAAAGCAGAAAAAAACTCAAATTCAAACTTGCATAGAAGCTAAAAAAGCAGTACTTTTGCACAAATTTGGACAATAAATATTTATGCAAAAGTACAAGCCCTTTCATTTAGTGTTGGAGGATGGTACCGTTTTCGAAGGGAAATCCTTTGGTTTTGAAAAAGCGGTTGCCGGAGAAGTAGTTTTTAATACGGCCATGGTCGGGTATCCCGAGAGTCTCACTGACCCATCTTACGCCGGACAGTTATTAGCCGTTACTTTTCCTTTAGTTGGTAATTACGGTGTTCCGAACGACATCATTCAAAACGGACTTTCTACTTTTTACGAATCGGAAAAAATTCAAGCATCTGCATTGATTATTTCCGATTTTTCTTTTGAATACAGTCACTGGAATGCAGGCAAAAGCCTTAGCGATTGGTTGAAGGAAAACGAAGTACCCGGAATTTTTGGTATCGACACGCGTGAACTCACTAAGTTAGTGCGCGAAAAAGGAACCATGAAAGGAAAACTTGTTTTTCCGGATGGCGATGATATCGAATTTATCAACCCTGATGATGAAAATCAGGTGGCAAAAGTGAGCTGCAAAGAAGTTATCACTTATGGAGCTGGAAAAAAACGCGTACTTTTGGTGGATTGTGGTGTGAAACATAATATTATCCGCTGCTTGCTAAAACGCGACACAACCGTTATTCGTGTGCCATGGGATTACGATTACAACCACATAGAATTCGACGGACTTTTCATATCGAACGGCCCTGGCGACCCAGAATACGCACAAGATACCGTGCGCCACATACAGGAAACCATGAAAACAGGAAAGCCTATTTTCGGTATTTGTATGGGCAATCAGTTACTTTCGGTTGCCGGAGGTGCCAAAACGTACAAACTGAAATACGGTCACCGCAGTCACAACCAGCCTGTACAGCTTGTTGGTACGCAACGTGCGTTTATCACTTCACAAAATCATGGTTTTGCTGTTGATAATTCCACATTGAGTGCCGATTGGGAATCGTTATTTGTTAATATGAACGATGGAACCAACGAAGGTATTCGTCACAAAACCATGCCTTGGTTTTCGGCTCAGTTTCACCCCGAAGCTGCTTCTGGACCAACAGATACTGAATTTTTATTTGATGTTTTCCTAAAAACATTGGACGGATTTACCAAACCTGTAACTGAAATGATTCAGGAGGAAATGGATGCCCGTTTGGTAACAAAACAAGAGTACAAAGGAGTTGAAAAAGGCGATGTCAAAAAAGTATTGGTGCTCGGTTCGGGTGCTTTGAAAATTGGTGAAGCTGGTGAGTTCGATTATTCTGGTTCTCAGGCACTTAAAGCGTTGAAAGAAGAAGGTATAGAAACTGTACTTATCAACCCAAACATTGCTACTGTACAAACTTCGGAAGGTATTGCCGATAAAGTGTACTTTTTGCCAGTTACGCCCGATTTTGTGGAACGCGTGATTGAAAAAGAACGTCCGGATGCTGTTTTCCTTTCGTTTGGTGGACAAACTGCTCTGAACTGTGGTGTGGCACTTTACCGTGATAAAATATTTGAAAAATACAATGTACGTGTTCTTGGAACGCCTGTACAATCGATTATTGATACCGAAGACCGCGAAATTTTCAACAGCAAATTAGCGGAAATTGATGTGAAATACATTAAAAGTGAAGCTGTAAACGACCTTGAAAATGCTATTCGAGCTGCCAACGAGCTGGGTTATCCGGTTATTGTTCGTGCTGCTTATGCGCTCGGCGGATTGGGCTCAGGCTTCTGCGACAACGACGAAGAACTGAAAACGCTGGTTGACAGAGCATTTGCCTATTCAAATCAGGTGTTAGTTGAAAAATCGCTCAAAGGCTGGAAAGAGATTGAATATGAGGTAGTTCGCGACCGTTACG
>JBMOHZ010000050.1:0-10873 GCA_049317585.1 Paludibacter sp. | reverse complement strand
GTGCAAACATTGAATTCGGAAGCTTTAACTGATAGTAAATCGGCCAATTTTGTAAATTCGTTGCAAGGTAAAGTTTCGGGTGTGAGTGTTACCAATGCGGGTGGTTCACCAAATTCTGGTACTCAAATTGTGTTGCGGGGTATTTCGTCCATTAATAGTTCACAAAGTAACGAGCCATTATTTATAGTGGATGGTATGCCTATATCGGGTGGTGGTTCAAGTGCTGCCCTTATTAATCCCAACGATATTGAAAATGTAACAGTGCTGAAAGGTGCCGCTGCCGCTGCACTTTACGGACAAGAAGCTGCCAATGGGGTTATTATGGTTACTACTAAACAAGGAACTGTTGGTAAAATTATAACTGAAGTGAGTGCTGGTATTCAAATTGACAACCCTGTGCGATTACCACAAATACAACAAATGTTTGGCCCAGGTTCGTTAGGATTTTACAAACCCTTAACTGGTGGAGGTTGGGGACCACCCTTGCAAGCTGGGGAAAAAACATACAATAATATTGGAAATTATTTCAAAACAGGTATTTATCAGAAATACGATATCCGCATGAGTGGAGGTACCGAAAAGTTTCAATCGTCGGCATCGGTTAACTATACAAGTAATAAAGGTATAGTGCCAAACGATTATCTCGAAAAATTAGGTATTAAACTCAAAGGAACTTATAAAATTTCTGACAAACTCAGTGCAAACCTGACGGCTGATATTTTAAATTCAAATTCGCGTGGAGGAGGTAGCATTTCTTCGGTTTATAGCTGGCCAATCAACGATGATATAATGAATTATGAGAAAAATGGTTGGCCTCGTTTTCGCTACCTTAGCGAAACTGCCAAACAAGATTCGCCTTTGAGCCCCATGTGGTCTCGTATGAAAGATAATGGCACAAACCGCTCAGTACGTAATCTTTTACAAGGAAGTTTGAATTATAAGCCAATCCGCAATCTCGAACTCACAGGCAGATTGAGTTACGATCAAAATAACTACAGCTACGATGGATATTCAGTGCCACGATTCGACGATTCGGTAATTCTACCAGAACTTAATGTGGATAGCCCAACTTATTCGCAGGATTTAGCAAAACAAAACCTGCAACCATATTTCACCGAAAAACAACTGGCAAGTATCGACAAAGATTTATTGGGAAGTTATGACTACTCAAGTAGTGGTGGTCAGTTGCTTACTGCTTCGGCAATGGCTACATATAAAATTGAACTTTCGAAGGATTATAGTATAGAAACTTTGGCAGGAGCCGAAGCTAAAATGCGTGATGGACTATCGGCAGCTATGGCAGGTCGCAATTTTATTATTCCGGGAATTTACAGCATGTCCAATGTGGATGAAGTGATAAAAGTGCAGGATGCATCCGTAGGTCATTCCACACGCAGAAATCTGGGCGTTTTTGGTGAAATTAAAGCCGACTACAAAGGTATTGCTAATTTAAGTTTCACATCGCGATGGGACTGGTCGTCCACTATCGAACAAAAATACAATCCGTATTTCTATCCTTCTATTACTGGGGGTGTTATTTTTACGGAACTTTTTAAAATCTCCAATAATTATCTAACTTTTGGAAAATTACGAGGCAATTGGGCGCGTGTAGGTAAAGATGCACCTGCCTATTTGTTCGACCGAAAGTTCACACAATACCCCACCTTACCCGATGGCGGATATGGAGTTGATCCATCCAAATCGGTAGCAAGCAATCTGTTGCCCGAAATATCCGACTCGTGGGAAGTGGGAGTAGATTTGCGTTTTTTCAATAATAAAACCAAGTTAGATCTTGCTTATTATTCTACAGCTGTAGCTAATCAAATTGTTACAGTACGTGTTTCACCAGCTTCGGGATATATTTTACAAACTCGCAACGAAGGTAATATTAAAAATTCAGGTATTGAATGGACATTGGAACAACAATTGATAAAAAGTAGATCGTTTTTGTGGACAGCTAATCTGAATTTCGGTCTAAATAGAGGTGTTGTGGTTGATTTACCCGACGATATTGTTGAAATTCAAGGTACGCAATATGGTGACATTTTCCCAACTGCCTATTTAAATGGTTCTACAACTGCAATCTCGGGTAAAGACTATTTGAGAAATACTGATGGAAAAGTGATTGTGGGCGAAGATGGAAAACCAAAAATCAATCCTACTAAAAGTGTAATTATTGGCAACCGCGAACCTGACTTTTTGTTAGGGCTTTCTTCAACTTTCAAATTCAACGAATTATCGCTTAGCTTCTTAATTGACGGCCGTAAAGGTGGTGATGTAGTGAATGTTACAGGTCGTGGATTGTGGTCGGCAGGTATGAATAAAAGTTTAGAATTTTATCGCGGCCGTCAGGTAGTTTGGGACGGTGTAGTGCAACAAACCGATGGTAGTTTTGTGAAAAATACCACACCAATTGTGCTCGATTATCGAACTATAACCGAATCGTATGCTGGCGTAAGTTCCAATTTCATTGAAGATGGTTCGTATATTCGATTGAGTTATGTTACCTTGGCTTATAACTTATCGAAGTTACTCAGTAAAAAAAGTGCTTTAAAAGGACTAAGTTGTTCATTAACAGGTACTAATTTATTTTTGCTAACAAAATACACAGGTTCCGATCCGCAAATTAATGCAAATACGGCTGCCGGTGGAACAGGAAGTATGGGAATTGATAATTATCCAATACCGAACACGAGTGGAATAAATTTTACGCTAAATGCTAACTTTTAAACAGTTACAAAAAATATGAAGACTCTAAAAATCTATTCAATTATATTCGTTCTGACAATCGCATTTGTTTTTACAGCTTGCGACCAATGGCTCGATGTAAATAAAAGTGTTGACAATCCCACTTCAATTACGGTGGATCAATCCTTGCCGGTAATTGTATTTTATGCTTCGCAAATATGTTACGACCATGCCGAATATGGCATGTATCTTTCGCAAGCTCTTACCACTGGAGGACGCAGTCAAACAAGTGCTTATGCATACAAGAGTGGTTGGGAAATGCTTTCGATGAACCGTCATCCGCAATGGCGTCGTCACTTTTACGATATTGGTGTCAATGTAAATTCGCTAATTGACGAAGCGGAGAAAATTGATTCCAAAAATTTCATTCTCATTGCGCGTAGTATTCGCCTGCATTCAACCTTGCTTACAACCGATGCATTTGGTGACATGCCTCATTCGCAAGTTTATAAATCCAACTCACCAACTTACGACAAACAGGAGGATATTTATAACTGGATGAATCAGGAAGTAAATGAATTAATTGCGCTTTACGATGACCCAGCATGGGTAAGCAATCCGAATAATAAAGTAATTACCAAGAAGATGGATCGCATTTTTGAAGGTGATTTAGGAAAGTGGCGCGCATTTACCAAAGCATTGAAAGCGCGCATCATGCTTCGCAAATTACCTAACTGGGATAACACTCCTGAAACTTGCGACAATATTATTGCCGCCGTGGATGCAGCTTTGACCGATCCTTCGTACCAAGATGCATTGTATCGTTACGATGGTGGTTCGACCGAAAAAAACAGCCCATGGGGATCAGCACAACCCAAACTTAACTTAGGTTGGGCACAAGGACGCGAAAATTTATTGACTGAAGCTATCCCTTCTAAATTCTTAGGATATGCTTTGCTCGGTGCTTATCCCAATATCCGAACATCGAGAGGATATGCGTTAGACCCACGCGCCGTAGAATTGATGACTCCTCGTATTGACGATAAAAGTTTACAGATTTTACGCTATTTAGATAATAATATTGGCATGGCTACTTCGATGAAAGTAACCTATTATCCCGATTTATTTGCTGGAAGCGGTAAAAATCCCTATTCAAAAAATAATGGGTATATAATGCTTATGTCGCAGGAGGAATTGATGTTTATGAAAGCCGAAGCTCAGTACTGGAAAGGTGAAAAAGCAGCAGCATACACTACAACGGTGGCTGCTACCAAAAAAAACATGGAACGTGTAGGTGTAACCACCGAGAATGCTACAAAACTAACTTATTTCAATAAATTTTTCGAAATTAAGTTACCAGGCGAAGCGCTTTTTACCATTGCCGATTTAATGCAACAAAAATATGTGGCTATGTATATGCAACCCGAAATGTGGACAGATGTGCGCCGCTACAATTATAGTAGTAAAGCCAATGGCATAGCGTATGATGGTATATTTGTTTATACAGTTTCCAATTGTCACGATGGTACAAACGGAGTAGCTGCATCTAATTATAAGTTGGAATACTCACTAACGCGTCCATTTAATTTATACGAAGCTTATTGGAATACAGCCGATTGCTATGGTACAAATGCAAAACTTTCGCCCAATGCATGGATTACACGATTGAACTACGATCCCGAAACAGAAGATAAATACAATCGGAAGGAATTGGAACGACTCGGAGCTTACAAAAATCCGGAATGGCTAAAAAAACGCATGATTTGGGCATACAAAAATAACTCTAAGGTTACAGCAAATGATAACACCGAGTGGAAATAGTTAAGTTAGAAGATATAGCTTATTTAGAAACAAAGTAATTCTTATGAAAAAAATTATTTATAGTTCAATACTGGCAATTGCTGCAATTTTTACAGCATGCGATATGAATGATTCAATGGATAATGTGGTGTTGGTTGGTAAAATGGCCCCACATGTATATTGGGAAGTTGGTAGCAGTACGGTTACAGCTGGCAGCAATGTGCCATTTACTGTGCAGTATTACACCACAGGTTCAGAGCAAATTGACCACCTGGAAGTTTGGTATAATCTGATTGAAGATGAGGCAAAAACTGTTTCGTGCCCATGGACAACTTCGTTTGTTTACAGCGTTGTTTCTACAAAATCAGCTCAAAAGCGCATTTCACAAAAGATTACTGAATATCCACATGTGGCAACTAACTGGAGCGATTCGTTACGTGCTTATTCGTTTAAAACCACATTTCCAACCAGCAATACGCTTGCAACAACCAGTTGGGTTAAACCAAGCTCATTCGAAAACGAAAAGATGCTTGCGTATTTTGGACAATCGTTTATGACGCAATTTAAGGATAGTTTATTCAAATTGATGAAAGTAACTGATTTTCAAAAAATGTATCTTGGATTGAACTTAGTTGATAATTTTAAAATTTACCTCGATTCGACTAAAAATGATTTTACAGGTGGCTATACTTATCATTTTCCAAAGAATACGCAAGGTGAAACACCAGTACCACAAAAAATTATTGATATTTATCAAACCATTCCGTTTTCGGATTTGATATTTAATAAATCGACCAATGCTTATGATGTGGAATATGTTCGCTCGTACAAAATCAATGCTTTACTCAAAGCTTATGATGCCAAAGGAACTGTGGGCATTTCCTTAACTTCCGAAATATCGTTGAACTAACCTGCTAATTTTCAAAAACATGAATGCAATTTATAAAATATTTTCTTTTATCGTACTTTCGGCTGCTTTTGCCAGTTGTGTCGATTTATTGCCTGCAGTAGAAGATTTGCCTAGTAAGAATGTGGCGTTCGACTACACAGTTTCCGACAACACCTACAAACTCGATTATTATGTGGGTGCAAATATCACATTTGTTAGTACATCTGCAGCCAAAGGTGCTTGCTCATGGGATTTTGGTGATGGAACAACTGGTGTCGGTGAAAGTGTATCGCATAAATACGAAGTGGCGGGAACCTATAAGGTGAAACTTACGGTGGAAGGAAGTGGCTATCAGGCAGAAAATATTTTGATTAGCGACATAAAACCTATCTTATCGTTAAAACCAATTGCAGGTGGATTATGCGAAGTAGCATCTACTGCCGTTGAGTTTAATTTGGAACTTCCAAATCCACAGGGACTTAGCGAAG
Source organism: Paludibacter sp. (assembly GCA_049317585.1). Lineage (GTDB taxonomy): Bacteria > Bacteroidota > Bacteroidia > Bacteroidales > Paludibacteraceae > Paludibacter. The sequence goes on along the minus strand of JBMOHZ010000050.1, from coordinate 5,008 downwards.
AATATAATTGGACTTTTCCTCAAGGAACATTGGATGAAAATGGAAATGTAAAAGAAACATTTGTAGGTAAAGACCCAGGAAAATTAAAATTCACCAATGTTGGGTCGCAAAAGGTTCGTTTGCAGGTTAAACTAGGTGGACGAATTTTGGAGGATGGCGTTTTGAATGTTCCAGTTGCTTACAATCAGGCAGTACCAACATTATATTATGCCGTTAAATCGGGCAATATTATGGCATTGAAATTAGCTTCGACTGCACCTGTTGGCATGAAAATTTATCCATTCGATTTGGGTGTAAAATCGGGTCAAAAACCTTTGAATATATTGTTTAACGACACTTCGTTATATGTGTTAGATGCTGGCCGACAATTTATTTATGTAAACGATGCTGATGGTAATCAAGGCGATGGACGAATTTCGGTTATTTCGAAGAGTGGCAGCAAGGTGGAAACCATGTTGACCAATACTGGTCAGGCATTTAGCGACCCATTTTACGGATATATCGAAGGCACTCGATTGTTTTTTGCCGATAGAAATACGGGCATTTGCACCATAAATTTAACAGAGCGTAATCGTTCGCTGGTTCGTGCTGATTTTCCGTATTATGTTCAAAATGCCACACTTGGTTATTATGGTCAGGGTTTGAGTTTTGGCGCTATGAATGCTGGTTTTGGAAAAATAAACGGCGTTTGGTATTGGTGCAAAACATTTAACGGAAACGGCATTTTCCGCTTTACTGAAGCTGATATTTTAAAAGATGTCATAACTGGAAATGGCGTTTTGCCAGCTTCGGGTGTTGCTCTCGAAGGCATGTCTCCAAAATCGTTTGTTTGGGATGCCAAAAATCAAGTGATCTATTTTACTGTTTATGATACAGGTTACGAAGGAATCTATCGTTGCACATTGGCACAGCTCGAAACAATTAAAAACCGCGACCAACTAACTCCATTCAAACTTAAATTAGCCAATGGAAAAACAGTTACACCAATTACCGAGGCTGGTAAAGGTGAGGGTTCGGCTGGAGAATTTATTGGAATTTGCCAATTGGCGTTGGACGAAAACGATGGCTCAGTTTATTTTGGACTTCGCTCAGCCGATGCAACTGTGAAATCGGGTTTAATGCGTTACAATCCGGCCAAAAGTATTATTGAATATGTTGTAGAGGGAGTTGAAGTATATGGCGTAGCAGTAAATAAAACAAAATCGAAATTATTTTAATGAAAAAAACGACCTATTTTTTATTGTTTTTGATTGTTCTACAATCAGTTACAGCTCAATCGCCTAAACGAGAGATGCGTGCTACATGGTTAACCACCGTTTGGCGTTTAGATTGGCCATCGGTTACAGTACCCAGTGCTACTGGCACAAACGATGCTGCACGTCAAGCTGCTATTCAGCAACAAAAAAACGATTTAATAAAAATTCTTGATGGTTTGAAAGCTGCCAATATGAACACCGCATTTATGCAGGTGCGCAGCATGTGCGATGCCATGTATCAATCGTCGTACGAGCCCTGGAGTCAGTTTATTTCGAGCGAACGTGGTGCAAATCCGGGTTACGATCCCTTGGCTTTTGCCATTGTAGAAGCACACAAACGTGGCATCGAACTGCACGCTTGGCTTAATCCATACCGTTATTCTTCGTCACAAACAACACATGGCGAAACTGCCATGGATTATTACAATACACACCGTGATTGGCTTTTGGCTTACGATAGTTATGCCAAAATTTTAAATCCGGGCATGCCTGAAGTGGTACTTCAAATTAAGAAAGTAATAGGTGAAATTGTAAACAACTACGATGTAGATGGTATTGTTTTCGACGATTATTTTTATGCATACGGTGGTACAAGTGCAACGTTGGATGCAGCAGCTCAAACGCTTTACAAACCTGCTAATAAAGATTTGGGCGATTGGCGTCGCGAAAATGTGAATAAAATGATTGCAGCTGTGTACGATACCATTCAGAAAGTGAAACCTTATATAACATTTGGTGTTTCTCCATTTGGCACGTGGACAACAGATGCTACCGTGGCTGCAAAACGTGGTGTACCACTTCCAACTGGTGTTGGTACTACTGGAAACATGTATGCCGAAATTTACTGCGACCCAGTGGCTTGGCTCGAAGAAGGAACAGTTGATTATGTTTCACCACAGCTCTACTGGACTACTTACAGCGCCTATCCTTATGGTAAATTAGCACCTTGGTGGTCGAATGTTTCCAATCGTTTTGGTAAACACTTTTACGCAAGTCATTCCATTTCATCATTATCATCAGCTTCGCCAGCACCAACTAAAGTGGTTAGTTTAGAAAATGAAGTTGTAAAATCATTATCACTTTCCACGCTCGAAATGGCGTCTGCAAATCAAAAAACCTTATCGAAAAGTATGCGAGCCCCAACGGCAACCAATTTTACAGGCTCTGAGGTGCTATTGCAAATTGAATCCAACCGTACAAGCGATATTAACGATGCTCCGGGTTCGGTGTTTTATGCTACCGATAAATTGGTAAATACAGCTGGATTTCCTGCATATTTAGTTCAAAATAAATTTACCCAACAAAGTATTTGTCCTGCTATTGGATGGAAGAAAACGGTTGATCAATCGTTGGTCGAAAACCTGAATGTTTCAGGTCAAACTTTAACATGGACTTATTTAGGTTCAAATGTGATGTTTGCAGTGTATGCTTTTCCCAATGCCAACCGCAACGATGCAGGTGTTTTTGCAAGTTCGAAGTATTTACTTGGAATAGCTTATAATAAGCAGTTTAGCTTGCCTGTAACTGTCAATTCTACGACTCATAAAATTGCTGTTTCGGTTGTTGATAGGTATAAAAATGAATTTGCAGCACGTGTTTATGGTGAAACAACTGCGACATCAATTGCCGCGAATCTCACTTTCCCGGCTGCGAATGCCAAAGCACTTATTCCGTGCGTGTTTAAATGGGATGCCGTAAGTGGTGCCGACAGTTATGTATGGCAAGTGGCGCGTAATGCGCAGTTTACAGATTTGGTTTGTTCGCGCGAAACTGTGCTGCCGCAATTCTTTTCGGGCTTACAAACCAACCTGAAAGATAATACCGATTATTATTGGCGAGTTCGTACACGCAAAGCAAATGCCGTGGATGTTTGGTCGGCAAGTCGCAAATTTACATCCGATAAGTTTGGTATTGTTTCACCTGCAAATAACGCCAGCAATATTTCGTTAACACCCACTATTAGTTGGGATTATGTGAGTGCATCAGCTTCATATACCGTCGAAATTTCGTCGGCAGCAGATTTTAGTGTAGCCAAACAAGTTTTCAAACAAACCACTTCAAATACTTCGGTAGTACTTACTGCTGGTACATTGCTTTCGAGTACTAATTATTATGTACGTGTTAGCGTGTCTGATGGTATTGTGCAATCCACCTCCGAGATTGTAGTTTTTACCACACAAGATACTTTTATTCCAGTGCCACAACTCACAAAACCTACAACAGGTGCCAATATTACAGGCACTAGTATTGAAGTCTGCTGGGCGCAACAAGCATCCAATGGTTTTAGAGCCGAAATTTCAAAAGATCCCACTTTCCCAGCTCGCGGTACAACACTTAAAACTGTTGATTCCAATACTAGTTGCATCACATTCGATGCACTAACAGCTGCAACTTATTATGTAAGAGTTAGAGCCTTAACCAGTAGTGGAGTGACTGAACCATCCACAACTGCAACTGTGGTATTAACCGATAATACCGCCCTCACGGAATCGTATTTAGCAGATTTAAAATGTTTTATACGTACAAATGGCATAGGAAATAATAACCTAATAGTTGTTTCCAATGAATCTTTTGAAGGTTCCATATTTCTTAGTACTTTAACCGGAAGCGCAGTATTATTACAAAAAGATATAAATATTGTAGCCGGCGAAAATAGTATTAAATTGAATAATTTATCCCAAGGTGCATATATTCTCACTATTAAATCAAATACAAAAACAGTTTCGTACAAAATAATCAATTAACAAATTCATCATTCACTTTTAAAAATTAATTATCATGAAAAAACAATTACTTTTCGGAATGGCACTTATGTTAAGTGCAATTTTCGCGGGCGAACTTTTTGCTCAAGCATCAGTTTCGGTCGATCCTGCAGTATATACACGTCGTGGTGTATCTAGCGAAATGGCTCTTACTAATAAATGGTTGTATTCCAACAAATTAAACAATTACAATGTAATTGCAGATTATATTAGTGCTTCTGGCACAGTTCGTGGTATGGCTGTTAAAAATGGAAAGATGCTTTTTATTGATAGAAATAATAAAAAAATTGCAGTTGTTAATGGCGCTACTGGAGCACGTGAAGCTTCCATTACGTTAGCAAGTAATTTATTTACTTATTTAGGTCGGAATAAAGCAAATACTGCTGATAGTACTTATACTGCAGGAACATTGACTCACAACGACATTAAAATTGATAATGCAGGAAATGTTTTAGTTAGTAACTTAATTACCTCTAATGCCGGTCGTTTTCAGATTTGGAAAGTTGATTTAACTACTGGTGCTGGTACTTTGGTAATCGACCAAGCTGATTTGGCTACTTTATTCCCAGCCCCTGGAGGAACAACTATACGTTTTGATGCTTTTGGAGTATATGGTGATGTAACAAAGAATGCTATTATTATGGCTGCTCGTGCTTGTGATTCAGGTGGAGCAGGTCCAATGGAAGTTTACAAATGGGTTATTACAAATGGAATTGCAGCTATTCCTACATTAATAGAACTGGATAATTCTGTTGCAACAGGAAAGGATTTGGCAGGCTTAGCTAACTTAGGAACTGCACCTCATGTTTTACCATTAGACGACACTTATTTTTATGTAGATGGTAATGCAACTTTTCCAGTGTTATGTGATAAGGACGGTAATACAGTTGATGGATTTAAAGCAACACTTCCCACAAGTATAAAAGATTCAGTAACAGCACCAACAGCTACTCCAAAAACTATTTGGACCATGAACCAAGGACACAATGG
>JBMOHZ010000049.1:0-11001 GCA_049317585.1 Paludibacter sp. | reverse complement strand
GGAATAATCGTGCCATCGTCGTAAACAATTTCGTTGCGTTCAATCATATTAATCTTTTGAAGATTAACAATATACGACTTATGAACCCGCATAAACATGGAAGCCGGTAATTGAGTTTCGAGCGATTTCAGGCTCAGCAACGACATGATGGGTTTCCGACCCGCAAAATGAATTTTTACATACTCACTCATACCTTGAATGTATGTAATATCGCTAAAATTGATACGAATAATTTTATATTCAGATTTTATAAACAGAAAATCTTTGGTTGCTTCTACTTTTGATGCTTTTTCGTTACGCACTTCTATCCATTCGCGGGCTTTATTTACAGCCTTATTAAATTCTTGTATATCAATTGGTTTTAGTAAATAATCGAGTGCATCCACTTTAAAACTCTCGAGTGCATACTCACTATAAGCCGTTGTAAAAATTAAAACAGGTTTTTTTTTGAGTAAGTTTACAAGTTCAAAACCTGTCATATCAGGCATTTGAATGTCGATAAACATCAAATCAATTTCATTTTCGTTCAGATATTTCAAAGCCTGAATAGGATTGGTAAAACTCTGCTCCAACGATAAAAAGGGCGATTGAAGCACATAACGTTCTACAACGCTGATTGCTAAGGGTTCATCGTCGATAATGACACATTTTATACTCATAGTATTGGGATTTTAAGCGAAATTTTAAAAGTATCATGAGATGAATTTATCAGCAACGAATAGTTTTTCCCGTAGATTAATTCCAATCGATTTTTGCTATTTTCGATTCCCAAACCACCTTTCAAAATATTGATGTTTTGATGTTTAGTGTTTTCGCAATAAAAAAGCAAATGTGCGCTTTCGATGACAATTTTAATAGATATCCGACAGTTGTTTTCATAGCTCGCACCGTATTTAAATGCATTTTCAATATACGGAATAAACAGCATAGGAGGAATGCGTGTATCCGTAAAATCGTCAGGCAATTCAAGTTTTATAACATTTTCGTCGGCATAGCGCAGTTTCATTAAATCCACATAACTACGAATAAATTCAAACTCTTTGCTCAACATCACTTTTCCGTTTTCATTTTCGTATAGCATGTAACGCATTAGTTTTGAGAGCTTCATAACAGCTTCGCGAGCTTTGAAAGTGTCAAGTTCAATCAGCGCATAAATGTTATTCAGCGTGTTCATAAAAAAATGTGGACTCACTTGATTTCGTAGAATTTCCAATTGCATATCGGAATTTTTCTTCTCCAGAATATGTTTTTTTTCTTCTGTTTCGTGCCATTTTTTAGAAAAAAGCAAACCTGCATCCACACCAACTATCAACAACGCATACATAAGCAATTCGGCAAAGGGTGGAATCGGTGTTGGGCGCGAAATATCTGTTATTTTTACCGTTGGTTTTGCATGCAACACTTCATCGTAATAGTAATATGAAGTAACTGCAAAACCAATAATTAGGGCAATTGTTAGAAAGTAAAGCACATACTTTTGTCGGTGTAACTGTCTGGGAATAAGCAGCCAATGATTGATGATGAAAATTGGAATGAGCAATGAATGATCTTTCCAGATTTTGAAAACGTGCAACCAACTAATTTCGCCTTGGACACGCGTAAACAATACCGGCAAAAGAAACAATACCAAGAATATAAACATCATAATATACAACTCAATAGAATTATTGAACCGTTTATGATTGGCTTCGTGGCTATTTGTTTTCATTTTGTTATAATCAGTGGTTTGTGCAATAAATCACCTGCTGAATTTTGAATAGAAATGAAATACAGTCCTGCATTTAGTTTATTCCCGTTAAAATCGGTTGGTTGCAAGCTTATATATTCATTTTTAGTGAAATATGAACCTAGATTTATACTATTTAATATTTTACCATCCATGCTAATTAACTTTGCAAGCAATTCATTACTAATTGTTTGGTTGAATTTTATGTGAATTTCATTAGCAGTTGGATTTGGGAAAATTGAACAATCCAGCGTTTGACCGTTCAAAGATAATTGATTTATTCCACTTACTGTTTTAGGTTTTACGGAATATGAATAAATTATGTCTCCATTTTTTGATGTTGGTGTTTCATCTTTTGCTAATTTAGCATTCACATAATCTACCTTTACACTGTCAGGAGTTACTGTTACCCTTAAATGACCAGAACCAGCAAGAACTTTACCGTTAAATGCAGATCCATTGGCAATAATTCCGAGTGAATACGACGAATCGCTTGGCATTTGAAGTGTTTGATACACAATATTATCCAACTCCTCCTTTGCAAAGACATGGTCGTGTCCCTGAAAAAGTATATTAACTTTGTTTTTTACCATTAATTGATGGATGGGCATTTCCCAACCAGGACGATTGGCTGCAAATTTGTTGGTACCATTGTCTAATCCTCCCCATTCAAAGCCTGTAGCAACATTAATTCCACCACGTGTTTCGCCCATTACGTGATGTGTAAACACAAATTTATATTTTGCGGTACTTGTTTCGAGTGTTTTTTTGAGCCAGTCGTACTGTGTTTTCACAATTGTCCATTCCCAATTACGGGGTTTGATATTCGCAGTTGAATATCGCCAACCATCCACCACCACAAAAAGTGCATCGCCCCATTCAAAAGCGTAGTAGTTTTCGGGTTTATCCATTCCAAAAGCTTCTACGTCCTTATTTCCAGAATAAAATTCATCGGGTTCGGGATTAGGGTAGTACATTTTGCGCCAAATAGTTTCGTATGTTGCCAAATTTTCAGGTGGCGTTTGAAGTAAATAATACCCAAATTCGCCTTCGTGATTTCCCTGGCAAAAAAAGAAAGGCATGGAATGGCAAACATTTCCAAAATGTGGTCTGTTATCGAGCATAAGTTGCTTTACTTGAGCACTTGTACGTGTTAGGTTAGTTACCTTATCCAAATGATCATCGCCAAAAGTATCACCAAGGTCGAACATGAAATCGGGATGGTCGTTCAGCTGATTATTCAGGCAAATATCCCAAAGTGGATGATATCCTTTGGGGTCGTAAGGATGTGGGTCCGATTCGATAGTGAAAGTAAATGAACTGCCTTTCATTCGTTGTGTTATGAAATTACGCTCAGGGCCTGATTTATAAGTTGTTTCCGAAGGTTTTTTATACCTTGTACGGTAGTAATAACGTGTCTCGGGTAAAAGTTCACTTATTTTCACTTCCAAAGGTTCACCTACAACAGTTGTGAATTGTTCTGTCGTTTTAGCATATATACCAGATACTGTTCCGTATTCAAAATAGGCATTTACCTGAACATCGAAAAGCGCATTTATCGTAATAGATGAATTAGTTGGACGACCAAGTATTTCGTTGAAAGTTTGAGCCTGAAGCGATAATGCCAAAAATAGAATGTAAATAATTATGATTGGTTTATTATTCATAATTTGCCGATTTTATTAATTTCATAATTTGTTGAGATTTATCATCTTGAACTTTAAGCAAATAGCAGCCATTATTCAGAAACGAAAAATTTACTGTTTCAATATTATTTCCTTTCCAAATTAAACTACCATTAATACTAAAAAGTTCATAAAGTTCATTTCCAATAATATTTTTAAGTTTAATACTGTTTGTAAATGGATTTTGAATGAGTTCAATATTATTTTTAAATGAGTCGGAAAAACCTGAAGTATATTTTTCGATAAAATCGCCCGGAGTAATATTCCGTCCATTAAATGCTGCATAATCTACCGGATATTTATACACTCGGAAAACTGAATTCATGGTTTCGCCTGCACGAGCAGCATCTACATCGGGAGCCATACCTTGAGTTATTACTCCGTTTTGTTGAACTGGACAAATATATTTCCAAACCACTTCGCCGGCTGAAGTAACTTCCCTAAATTCGCCTATCGTTCCCGAACACATAATTGTGTTTCCATTGGGTAAGCGCTCAGCTCCTGAAATATTTTCGGAATACATAGGATAAGTTGCATCGCCTTGATAGAACCAAGAGTAAGTTGCGGGTAAAAATTTTGAACCTACCGTTACAGCATAGTTTCCATTAGCATCTACAGCTGGTGTAAATTCATCAACGGTGGAATAAATTTTGGTACCTCCACGTCCTAAACCGTTATCAAAACAAGTTAGATTTCCGGCACCCGGATAGCCTGGTTTCACCCATTCCACATCGTGTTGTTGAAAATAACGTTGGTCGCTGGCTGTTCCTGCTCCATAGCAAATTGGGTTTCCCCAACGGTACAATAAATCACCGCCTTTTCCACGTATCCCACCAGTATGACTTTTTGCTTCGGCAGTAGTAGTGCTGTGGTCAATAATCCAAACTTCGCTGTTGCCACGCACACTCATGGCTATTTGGTCGAACTGTTCGTTGTAATCAATAGAGTTCATGTGATTCCAAAACGCAGGTAGTTTCTTGCCATCACCATCGCAATCTACCAACTCTGGATGTTGCTTTGGCGTTCCGTAATTCAGTTTTGTGGCATCAAAATCCTGAATTAAATGGTCCCAAGTATGCCATTCCCACACCACAGTTCCACCTTTCGGATAGGTTGGTTTAATCTCGGCCACATAGTCTGGTAAAACAATTGCTGGTAGTTGTTGCGTTTTAGGGTCAAGCTGAAAATTTGCCGTATTAAAACCAGCTGCAGCACATTCGGCCAATGTTTTTTTCTCAATGACCAACATAATAATATTTCCATTTGGCAAAATATGAATATCGTGATGTTGCATGTAAGTATCGGTCGAAAAATCCAATTCCCACACCAGATTATCGTCCCAATCGTATTCCTCAATTCGTCCACCTTCGCCACCACCGCTACTCAAACGACCAGGAGTCATACACGAACGAAGTATATGTCCGTTTGGTAATAAATATACCGATTGACCAGGAGGAAAAGTACTTTTCGACCATTGATGTACCACACGTCCTTCGTTATTAATGAGGTAAGTGGTGTGATATTGCTTCGGTGCAAAAAGCGTATAACCGTTATATACTTTTGCGGAATTATTCATCATTAATCCTACTGTGCGTGTTTCCGCAAACACTGAAAAACACAATGCCGAAAAAAGTAAGAGAATGAAAAGTAGCACAAAATCAGCATATCTGAAAAGTTTATTTTTCAAATAAGTTGCGTTATTATTTTTACTCATTGTATTCATAATATTTTATTTTAATATTGTTATTTGTTGTAAATCATTTTTTTACTAAGTTGCTCATTATCATTCATCAAAACATAGCAATACAAACCCCTGTTTACTTTAATTCCTGCATCATCTGCACCATCCCATGTGAGCGAATTTGTACCTGAAGGAAAAGATCTGCTTGCTAATGTTCGGATTTGCCTTCCACCTAAATCGTAAATTATTACCTGAATTTTCTGCTCTGTTGCGAGTTCAAAATCGATAGAGGTAGAGTAACTAAATGGATTTGGATAGTTTTGTTTTAATGTATTTCCAGATGTACTACTGTTTTCCATAACTTTCTGAATAGCAGTAATATCGGCTGGAACCAAATAATCGGGATCGAAGCCTGTCATGGTTTTACCTGGAGTAAGGTCGCGACCTACCAATGCCGGATGTGTTGAAGTATATCTGTATGCTCTAAATGCTGCATTATCAGTAGGGTAGGTATCTGTTTTAATTTTCTTGATACCACTTCGGGTAAATGGATTTATATATTCCCAAACTATGGAAGTGTCGGCAGGACAAATTTCGAAAAAGTGACCTGAATTCATCGAACAAACAAAAGTATTCCCATTTGGCAACCGTTGCGCACTCGAACCAATGGTACTAAAAAAAGAAGTATTGTTTTTACTAGAATACATCCACGTTATTTGCTTGGAAATGTTTTTCTTTTCTTTCATTAAATCCTGATTTGCTGGATTCAAAATATTATAACCTGCTGTAGGTGGATTTACATAAGCACCTGTATTTGTGCCTGTTGAATTCAGATAAGGGTTAATTTCAACAATATAGGACTGTGATGTAAGTTCAAACAGGTTTTGTCCATTGTTGAATATCAGAAAGTTACCAGCTCCTGGAAGTCCGGTTTTAATCCACTGAATATTGTGTGCCCCACCAATTTGCTTGTTGCCAGTTGTGGTTTTCTCGGGGTTGGTCGAAAACGAAGGAGCACTACCTTGTCCGTATTTGTAAGGGTCGCCAAAACGATACAAAAAGTCGCCTTTGGTGCTAGCTGCTAACGCAATAGAACCTGCTACATCGCCTTTTAAGAAAGTATTTCCATGGTCAATCACATAAAATTCGCCATGCACTGAATTGATAACAATTTGATCCAAATCCTGATTGTAATCCAATGAATTGCAATGTAGCCAATCGCTTTTCAACGGATTTCCTGTCATATTTATATTGATTTTGCCCGGTTTGTCTTTCACAACGCCATAAGTGGCTGTTTTCGAAGCATCAAAATCCTGCACTGCATGGTCGAAAAACGCCCATTCCCAAATTATGTTTCCTTTCATATCCACTTCAACCACTACATCGAGCTGTACGCCTGTGTAAGTACCGCCTGGTGCATTTGCCGGATTGGCTCCAATGGCTAGACATTGCGCCGAAGTATAATCTTTATTGGCAATATAAATAAAGGTTGAATCGCCTAATTTGGGATTATAAATTTTTTCAAAATCGTGATGTGGATGGTACAAAGAGCGACTTTCGGTATATGTCCAAACTACATTTCCATTCCAATCCAATTCTTTCCAAATATTTGAGTTGCTTGGATTACCTCCAACTGCATCGAGCAAAGTTCCACCAGCTGTAAATCGAGGATTCGTTCCAATCTTCCACGAATGTACCACACGGCCCTCCATATCGATTAGATAAGTTGATCCACCAGATCCAAATAGTGTATATCCATTATATGCTTTTGAGGAATTCCAGTAACGGGTTTCAGTTGGAATGAAGAAACATTCCTGAGCAAACAAAACGAATGCAGAACTTATGACAATGAATAATAAAATGAGTTTTTTCATGGCTGTATGTTTTTATTTTTGAACAATTATTCTTTTGGTTGTGAGCAAATTACCTACCTTGAGTTGAACAATATATATTCCCGATGGCTGATTGCTTACATTCCAGTTAATGGTGTGATTTCCATTTTCGTTATCATCTTTCAACGCTTCAACTTGCTGACCAAGCGCATTAAAAATCTTTAGACTGTACTCTGTCACTTCATTGGTTGTGAATTGAAAACAAACACTTTCTTTACAAGGATTGGGAAAAGCTTTCAGATTGAAATTATTTGATCCTATAGAAGAAAATCCGGTTACATTTTTTACGAAATTTCGTGCCACTCGGAATCCAATGTGATACCATGGATGATTCGGGTCTTGCGGTCCTCGGAAATAGGACGGATTGCGGTTCGAAACGCGTGAATGTCCATCGTCCATGCCATTTACGATATCGCCGTTGTACCAGCATCCGCCACGCATGCCCTTGTATTGTTTCCCATCAGGCATGGCCGAACCAGTGGCCGGACCTTGTGGATTGCTCGCTGGACTAGAACTAAAATAGTTGTTTGAATACCAATCGTTAATGAATTGCCAAACATTGCCCGCCATATCCACCAATCCATAACCATTAGTACTATTGGCAGTTTGATAAGTTGAAGCCGATGATGGCCAATTGAAATCAGTTTTTTGCTTCAACGTGCCATCGTAAAAGCCAACTGGAGTAGAAAAAGGATATAAATTCACATCGCTACTTTCGTAAGGGTCATTGGTCGAAGGCCAGTTGGCGCGGGTTTTATCGGCTTCGGTATTATTTCCCCACGGATAATTGTAGTACGGCGTGTATTGTCCACCACGCGCTGCAAATTCCCATTCAGCTTCGGTGGGTAAGCGATAACCGTTTTTGGTGAAATCGCAAATTCCCGTTGTAAGGTTGTAGCAAGGTGCTAAACTATTTTGTGTGCTCAACCAATTTGTAAAGGCAATGCAACCATACCAACGCACGCCAACTACCGGATGATTGGCACGAAAATCGGCCATCGAAAATACTTTTCCATCGAAACTGATGCTGTAATAGGTGGCATATTCCTTTGTATAACAATAAATGGAATCCAATCCAACACCATACACAATTTTGTTTTTTACGGTAATTAATCCCGCAGCATAAGCCGAATTAAGATAAGTCAGGTATTGTTGATTGGTGACATGCGTTTTAGCCATGTAGAATGAATCAATTTTTACGTCGTGCAATGGCAACTCATCGCTTGGGTGTTTGGGGTCAACAAAACCGATGTGGTCGCCCATGGAGAATGTTCCAACTGGAATCATTACATCCGTTAAATTCATACTTTCATTGTCTAACCCACCTCGTACCAATAACACATATTTACTTAATATTTTGTCGTCGTATGTTACCACGCCATAATCGGTATTCATTTCCCAAGCTATACCTGAAGTTTTATACTGCGTAGTCGACGACCAGTAAAAAGCTGAATTTACGATATTTGGGAAAAAGGTTTTGTTGATAGATGGTTTTACCAGAGAAACATCATTCAGCGATTGTAACTCTTTGATATTGGGCAAACGCCAATCAGATTTTCCGCCCAAGTTTACAGTTTTAGCATAAGCCAACGCAGCTTCCCAGTTCATAGGTGTGGTTGATGATGATTTTTGCCACGTCAGTCCGGTGTAATTGTCTTTGATGGTTCCATCACCATTATCGGTAAAATGTGTAACTGAAAAAGTGGTAGTTATTGGATTACGAACCGCCCGCACGTGAATCAATTTTGTACCACCGGCACTTTTAGATTCGATTTTGGCATGATTTCCGATACCACCACCAGCATTTGTTAACCAAATAATACCAGCGTTATAGGCCTGTTTGTCGCTACTCCACCAGTATTCAGCCAATGTTTTTGTGAATAATGTGGTATTTATAGCAGGGTTGTTAGCTTCAAAGTAATTGATGCTAAATAATTCGATACCAGTTGGTAAGCGCCAATCGGTGTAACCGCCCAAAGTCATTGTATCGCAATACAAAATGGCTTTTTCGTAAGTCATTTCACCACCATCGGTTTTTTGCCATATCAATCCCGTATTATTATCAGTAACAGTGCCGTTCCCATTGTTTGTAAACGCCATTGGGTTAACCACATAATCAGCATCTTCGCCGGCAGATGTAGTATAGCTGGTTGCCTGACCTGTATCAGGTAATTTGAAAGACAGTAGTTTTTGAGCTTGAACTTGCAACATAAAAAATGCAATTACAAAAGCAATAATCTTATTCATCATAATACTTAATTTTATTTCATACTCAAAACTTTACGCAAATATATTTTGATAAAAAACATTTTCAATACAGAAATCAATGAAATGTATGATTTTATCAGTGAATGAAAAATTATAAATAAGTTGCTTCTTATGATTTCAATTTCAATCAAAGTAACTATATTTGCAACGAATTAAAAACTATACTCTAAAATATGATACATACCGTAAAAATTGACGATACTACACGAAACGGAAAGAAAATCATAACCGATTTACGCCGTTATCGTAAAGGAGTTGAGTTCGAAAATCCAGCCATTACTGGTATATTACCAGAAGGTTATGTAACCTCGAAAGTCTTTCGTGAAACTGTAAAAGAAAATCTAAAGAAAAGGTTTGCCGAAAATGGTAATTTATAGTTCACAAGCAATAATCGATTTAACAAATTTGCTTTATGGTCTTCGAAATTGGTCAAAGCATCATATTTCAGATGAACATGCATTAAGTTATGTTGATGATATAGCTGATATATGTGATGTAATTGATTTGAAGGCCTTCCATTTTAACACCCAATTCCCCGAGCATAAACGATTTGGAGAAAAAGTACATACTTACAGGCGAAACAAGCAAACAAATTGGTACATCATTTATAATTTAGACTCCCACGGAAACGTATATATCCAACGTATTTTTTCTAACCATCTCACCACCGAAATTTAATTTGGGATTGCTTTTTATAAGATTAACTTTATTGTTTTTCTCGTAGTTTTATTACTTACTTCGAGTAAATAAATACCACTTTTGAGGTTTGCGGGCAAGGTGTAGGTCAACGATTGTGATGCTAATTGCTCGTCACTTTGCTGAATTAAATTACCCGCAATGCCAAATAAACAAAGATTAATAGTGGTTTTGTTTTGCGTTTTAATAATCACATTTCTTCCCGAATGATAAACCTGAATATCCAACTTCGAAGTTTTGGGTGCATCAATGCCCGAAACAACTTTTGGTTTCACACTAAACGTGCGACGAATATTACCGTTTATTTGCCCAATACCTGCATTTTCAGCATGATAACCACCAATATAATCCACTTTGGCACTATCGGCAGTTACTGTTACGTTAATATGTCCTGCACAAGGAAGAATTGTTCCAGTAACATAGCCATAAGCTGCAGCATTAGCCGCTACCGTATATTGTGGAATAGATGGCTGCGGAACTTCGAGATAAACTACACCATCTTTGGGCTGTTCGGCATATATATGGTCGTGTCCATGAAAGTAGATTTGTACGCCATTTTCAACCAATAACTGATGAATGGGTTTACCCCAGCCTGGTCGTTTGGTGTCGAATCCCCAACTACCATCACTGTTTTTACCGCCCATTTCGGCAAAATCTACCCTTTCGCTACCGCCGCGACCAAGATTGTCGCCACCAACAATCTGATGCGCAAACACAAATTTATACTTTGCTTTGCTAGTTTCCAACGTATTTCTGAACCAGTCGTATTGCGTTTTTCCCAAGGTAAATCCCCAACCATCAACGGGTTTTGTTGGAGTATATTCATAAGGGTCAATAACCACAAACAGCGCATCGCCCCAGTTCCAAGCATAATAGTTTTCGCGTTTTCCCAGAAACAGATCATTCAAATCGTTTCCGCTGTAAAAATCGTTTGGTTGTGGATTCGGATAGTATTTCCGACGGATGGAATTTGTAAGATTAAACTGATCATCTGCTTTTTGGATATTTAACCAACCCAATTCTCCTTCATGATTACCAATTACAATATATAGC
>JBMOHZ010000048.1:0-11003 GCA_049317585.1 Paludibacter sp. | reverse complement strand
AAAATTATCGACCTAATAGGTGTAATTATTGGTATGATTTTCTTATTTCTTGGTTCAAAATAATTGGAGTGGCTGTGTTTATATTGCTGTATATCAATGTTTTGAACAGGTTTGGCTAAGTGTATTAAAAGATTTTTTCAAATTCGCTAAAAATTATTTGATTATTAGCAGAAAAGTTTGTATTTTTGCAAGCCGAAAAAGTAACATGCAATAACAAATAAAATTAAGATATGAAAAGCGGAATTCACCCAGAAAGCTACCGTACAGTTGTTTTCAAAGATATGTCGAATGGCGATACATTTTTCTCACGTTCAACCGTAAATACAAAGGAAACTATTGAAATTGATGGTGTAACTTACCCAATAGTAAAGTTGGAGATTTCAAGTTCTTCACATCCTTTTTATACAGGTAAATCTAAATTGGTAGATACTGCAGGTCGTGTTGATAAGTTTATGACACGTTACGCAAAACGCGGCGAAGCTAAAAAATAAATCGTAGCGACATCGATTAAGACATTGAGTTCTAAAGAAAATTTCTTTGGAGCTCTTTTTTTTTGTCTAATTGCCTCAATTTGGGTAAAATTAAATACTAACATTAAATAATAATCACTTGTTTTGAAGGTTATTTCCAAATAAAATTGTTATTTTGCATCGTTCAAAATTATTGTCAATTAATTAAGCTGAATTTGAGAATTATAAAAGGTATAGCTGATGAAGAAACCCAACAAACGAAAAATTATTAATGATCCAGTTTTTGGTTTCATAAATATCCCCAGTGAATTTCTGTACGATTTAATTCAACATCCTTTTTTTCAGAGATTGCACAGAATCAAACAGTTAGGCTTGTCGTCGTTTGTGTATCCGGGTGCGCAACACACACGCATGCAACATTCGTTGGGTGCAATGCATCTTATGGGCGAAGCCATTACACAACTTCGTCAGCAAGGGCATGATATATCGTCGGCCGAAGCGGAAGCTGTGCGTGCTTGCATCTTGTTACACGATATTGGACATGGACCATTTTCGCATGCATTGGAACATAGTTTGGTGAACGATATCAGTCACGAAGAAATTTCGCTTTTGCTAATGCAAAACTTGAATGAAGCATTCGATAACAAACTTGACCTTGCCATACAGATATTTAAAGGAAGTTATTCGAAAAAATTTTTACACCAATTGGTTTCTGGTCAATTGGATATGGATAGACTTGATTACTTGAGCAGAGATAGTTTTTTTTCGGGTGTAAGTGAAGGTATAATTGGTGCCGCTCGCATTATTAAAATGCTAAATTTGCATAACGATGAACTGGTGGTGGATATTAAAGGTATTTATTCTATCGAAAAATTTTTAGTTGCTCGTCGATTAATGTATTGGCAGGTTTATTTACATAAAACTTCGGTAGCGGCCGAAAAAATGCTTGTAAATATCCTTAAAAGAGCTAAGGAGTTGGCCTTAAAGGGTGAGGTTTTATTTGCAACGCCATCATTAAACTATTTTTTATACAATACTATTGACAAGAAATCGTTTATAAATTCGGATGAAGCATTGATGCATTTTGTAATGCTCGATGATTCGGATTTGATTAGCGCTATTAAGGTTTGGTCAAATCATTCCGACAAAGTTTTGTCCATTTTATGTAGAGATTTTACAAATCGGAAACTCTTTAAAGTTGAAATAAATACTGCTGCAGTTACAAGCCAAATTTATAATGAAAACGTGCAACAATATATGCAGTATTTCAATATTAGTAAAAGCGAAGCGGCCTACTTTTTTGGCGATGAAATAGTAAGTACTGATACATATTCGGCTGAAGATGAAAGTATTAATATATTATTGAAAGATGGAACCGTGAAGGATATTGCCGAAGTATCTGATATGCTGAATATACAAGTGCTGACTAAAAAAGTTGAAAAGTATTTTTTCTGTTATTATAAAATTTAGTAATTCATAATAATCAGAATTCGACACAATATTTTGATTATAAAAAACTTACATACATATCATTTCATATAGTTTCAAAGTTCACAAACTGAATTAAGGCTACATAACCAAAAATTGAATTTTGTTTTGTACCTTTGCACCCAAAATTTTTTTACTATGGAGTTTACTGCTCAACAAATTGCTGATTTTCTGAAAGGTACTATTGAAGGAGACTCAACGGTAAAAGTAGGAGATTTTTCGAAAATTGAAGAAGGCAAGCCCGGAACTCTGAGTTTTTTGGCTAATCCCAAATACAGTCAGTATATTTATGATTGCAATGCCAGTATTATTCTGGTAAACAAAGATTTTAATGCTGAGCGTGAAGTTAAGGCAACACTTATACGGGTTGAAAATGCTTATGAATCACTGGCATTTTTGATGTCGGTTGTAGAGCAGTCCAAACCTAAAAAAACAGGCATATCAACTCGTTCTGAAATTTCGGAGGATGTTGAAGTTGACGAAAATGCATATATTGCAGCTTTTGTATACATTGCACCTGGCGTAAAAATTGGTAAAAATGCCTATATTCACTCACATTGCAGTATTGAAGAAGGTACTCAGATAGGTGATAATGTAATATTGCATGCCAATGTAAATATTTACAAAAACTGTGTGTTGGGCAACAATTGTATTATTCATTCAGGTGTAAGTATTGGAGCCGATGGATTTGGGTTTGCACCAGCAGTTGATGGTGTTTATAAAAAAATACCACAGTTGGGTAATGTAATAATTGAAGATGATGTGGAAATTGGGGCAAATACTACGATAGATAGAGCAACTTTAGGTAGCACCATAATCCGAAAAGGAGCAAAGCTTGATAATCTTATTCAAATAGCTCATAACGTTGAAATTGGCGAAAATACGGTCATTGCCTCGCAAACTGGAATTTCGGGCTCAACAAAAATAGGAAAAAACTGCATTATTGCTGGTCAAGTTGGTATAGCAGGTCATTTACATATTGCTGATAATACGATACTTGGAGCACAATCTGGAATAGCTAATTCAATAAAGGAATCGGGGCAAATGATTATGGGCTATCCGGCAATTCCAATGAAAACATTTCATCGTGCTGCTATTGTTCATAAAAATCTACCTGAATTGCAACGTATTATATATGATTTGCAACGAAAAGTTGATGCTTTACAAACCATAAACAAATAAAACAAAAATTCGGCATTCTGCCGTTATACAACACTATAAATCTGTCGATAGAAATATAATGTCAAATCAAAAAACAATTAACAAAGCATTTTCTTTAAGTGGAAAGGGATTGCATACCGGATTGGATATTACGCTCACATTTCATCCTGCATCCGAGAATCACGGAATAAAAATCAAACGTATTGATATTGATGGTGAACCAGTTATTGATGCATTAGCCGAAAATGTTACACATACAGTACGAGGTACAGTTTTACAAAAAGGTGATGTTCAGATAAGTACAGTTGAACATGCTTTAGCAACATTGTATGCTTATGGTGTTGACAATTGTGTACTTGAAGTAAATGCACCTGAATTTCCGATTTTGGACGGTAGTGCCAAATTTTATGTTGAAAAAATTGAAGAAGTAGGAATACAGGAACAAGAAGCTGAAAAAGATTATTTCGTAGTAACTAAAAAAATAGAATATACACTACCCGAAACTGGTGCCAAAATCACCATCATGCCCGATGATACTTTCAGTGTTGATGTTCATATAGGCTTCAAATCACCCGTTTTGGGCAATCAGTTTGCCTCGCTCGACGACTTGAAAGACTTTAAACAAGAAGTTTCGAATGCACGCACTTTTGTTTTTGTACGTGAAATTGAGCCACTACTTAGCATGAATTTGATAAAAGGTGGTGATTTGAAAAATGCCATTGTTATTTACGACGAGTTAATTTCGCAAGAAAAAATGGACGAGTTGGCATTAAAACTGCATCAGAATACGATTGATGCTTCTAAACCAGCCTATTTAAGTGGTGATTTGAATTTTGAGAATGAGCCTGCTCGTCATAAGTTATTAGACGTAATAGGTGATTTGTCGTTGATTGGTAAACCTCTAAAAGGTAAGGTTATAGCTCGCTATCCGGGACATAAGCTAAATACTGATTTAGCCAAAATTATACGTAAAGAGATTAAAAAGCAGGAAGTTCAATGTCCGGTTTATAACGATACAATAGCGCCAATACTGGATATTAATGCTGTTAAGAAACTGCTTCCTCACCGTTGGCCATTTTTACTTGTTGATAAAATTATTGACATTAAAAAAAATATTATTGTAGGTGTCAAAAACGTGACAGGAAACGAAACGTTCTTTATGGGACATTTTCCAGATGAGCCTGTAATGCCCGGTGTATTAATAGTAGAGGCAATGGCCCAGACTGGTGGTTTGATGGTACTTAATGCACTTGAAGATCCAGAACGCTATTCAACCTATTTTCTGAAAATTGACAGTGTGAAATTCCGCCAAAAAGTGGTGCCAGGTGACACTATAATTTTTAGACTTGAGATGCCCGAACCTATGCGTAGGGGCTGTGCAATAATGAAGGGTCATGCCTTTGTAGCCGGAAAAATTGTAGCCGAAGCTGAGTTTATGGCTCAAATTGTAAAAAACAAGTAAACAGACATTCAAATAATAAACTTTTTTTATGAAACAACCTTTAGCTTATATCCATCCTGATGCCAAGATTGCATCAACAGTTGTTATTGACCCTTTTGTTACGGTTGACAAAAATGTTGAAATTGGCGAAGGAACATGGATTGGATCCAATGTGACCATTATGGAAGGTGTGCGAATTGGAAAAAACTGTCGTATTTTCCCAGGTGCTGTAGTTGGGGCTATTCCGCAGGACTTGAAATTTAAAGGAGAAGATTCGTTGGTGATAATTGGTGACAATACCACGTTACGAGAATATGTAACCGTAAATCGTGGAACATCGGCTAAAGGTAAAACGGTGATTGGTAATAACTGTTTGATTATGGCTTATTGCCATGTGGCACACGATTGTTTATTGGGTAACAATATAATTATATCAAACTCTACTCAGTTGGCTGGCGAAGTTATAATTGATGATTATGCTATTTTAAGTGCTGGAATTTTGGTGCATCAATTTACTCACATTGGCTCACATGTTATGATTCAGGGAGGTTCAAGAGTTAATAAAGATGTACCTCCGTTTATTACAGCAGGTCGCGATCCACTTTCGTATGCTGGTATCAATTCAATAGGGTTACGTCGTAGGGGTTATACTAACGAACAAATACGTGATATACAGGATGTTTACCGCTATATATATCTGAAAGGTATGAATACCTCGCATGCTATTGAACGCATAATGGCTGAATTACCAGCTACAAACGAACGAGATGAAATTTTGTTGTTTGTAAAAAACTCACCTCGTGGTATTGTAAAAGGATATTTTGAATAGAGTTCATTGGTTCATCGGTTAATTTGTTCTTCAGTTAATTTGGTTTTTATATTTCAAACAATTAACTTTGAACTCAAAACAATAAAACACGAAACAATAATATGGTAACTAACACGGATGATACGCTTAAAAAAAGCTTAAACTTTATTGAAGCTTTTGTTGAACAGGATTTGAAAGATGGGAAAAATGGTAGTCGTATTCAGACTCGGTTTCCACCAGAGCCTAATGGTTACTTGCATATAGGTCATGCCAAGGCTATTTGTCTTGATTTTGGCATAGCCCGCAATTATAATGGCATTTGTAATCTTCGTTTCGACGATACAAATCCTGTGAAAGAGGATGTTGAATATGTTGATTCTATTAAAGAAGATATTGAATGGTTGGGGTATAAATGGGAAAACATATATTATGCTTCGGATTATTTTCAGCAACTTTGGGACTTGGCAATTGTTCTTATAAAACAAGGTAAAGCCTATATTGATGAGCAAAGTGCTGAGGATATTGCCAAACAAAAAGGTTCTCCAACTGTAGCAGGTACCGAAAGTCCATACCGAAACAGACCAACAGAAGAAAGTCTTGCATTGTTTTTAAAAATGAACACAGGCGAGATAGCCGAAGGTGCTATGGTTTTGCGTGCTAAAATTGACATGGCATCGCCTAATATGCATTTTAGAGATCCATTGCTTTACCGCATTATTACTTCGCATCCACATCACCGTACTGGCTATACATGGAAAGCATATCCAATGTATGATTATGCTCACGGACAATCAGATTATTTCGAAGGAGTTACACACTCGCTTTGTACGCTCGAGTTTGAGGTACATCGCCCACTTTACGATTGGTTTATCGATCAGTTTAAAGATAGCGATTATCGTCCACGACAAATAGAATTTAATCGTTTGAACCTGACTTATACTGTTATGAGCAAGCGCAAAATGCTTCAGCTCGTACAAGAAGGTTTGGTAAGTGGCTGGGACGATCCGCGCATGCCTACTATTTGTGGACTTCGCCGCAGAGGTTATTCGCCAGACGCTATTCATAATTTTATTGATAAAATTGGTTATACCAAGTTCGAAGCTCAAAACGACATAGGTTTACTCGAACATGCTGTTCGCGAAAGTTTAAATAAAAGTGTAAGTCGTGTAAACGCAGTTTTAAACCCTGTAAAACTTATCATTACCAATTATCCTGAAGGACAAGTTGAAATGCTCGAAACAGGTAATAATCCGGAAGATGAAACATCGGGTACACGCTTAATTCCATTTTCGAATGTTTTGTATATGGAACGTGAGGATTTTATGGAGGATGCTCCTAAAAAGTTCTTCAGAATGACTCCCGGACTGGAAGTTCGACTTAAAAGTGCTTATATTGTAAAATGTACTGGATGTAAAAAAGACAGTGATGGTAATATTGAAGAAATTTATTGCGAATATGATGCCATGACCAAGAGTGGAATGCCTGAATCGGGTCGTAAAGTGAAGGGTACGCTTCATTGGGTATCGGCACAACATGCATTACAAGCCGAAGTGCGTTTGTACGACCGGTTGTTTAGCATCGAAAATCCATCTGCTGATCCACGCGATTTTCGTGAGTTGTTAAATTCCGATTCATTAAAAGTACTTACAAACTGTTATGTGGAGCCATCGTTGCAAACAGCCAAGGCCTTGGATCAATTTCAATTTCAGCGAATAGGTTATTTCAATGTAGACCCAGATTCTACTCCAGATAAATTGGTGTTTAACCGAACAGTTTCTTTAAAAGATAGCTGGGCAAAAGAACAACAGCGATAGAATTTCAAAAAAAAGCACAACAGAAATGATTGTGCTTTTTTTTATTGTCAAAAAAGCCCAGTCAATATCACATAAATACAACAAGTGTGCAATTAAATATGTATAAAAATACAATATGCTCATCTCGAACTTAATAACTGAAATAATATGAAGTTTTTTGATTATTAATGCATTTTTTTCGAGGTTAAACATAAAAATTTCCGTACTTTTGCACTTTCATTTTTACTAGGGATAAAACTAATAAAACAACATAATTTTTATTGTATGAAGAAGCATAATTTTAGCGCAGGTCCTTCAATTCTTGCTCGCGAAGTAATTGAAAAAACAGCTCAGGCTGTGTTAGATTTTAACGGTTCAGGCCTTTCAATCTTAGAAATTAGCCACCGTTCGAAGGATTTCGAAGCTGTGATTGAAGAAGCACGTCAACTTTTCAAAGAAATATTAGAAATACCCGAAGGATATTCTGTTTTGTTTTTGGGAGGAGGTGCAAGTATGCAATTTTGTATGATTCCATTTAATTTTTTCGAGAAAAAAGCAGCTTATCTGAATACTGGTGTATGGGCAAGTAAAGCTCAAAAAGAAGCAAAAGGTTTTGGCGAAGTAATTGAAGTTGCATCGTCGAAAGATGCGAATTACACTTTTATACCAAAGGACTATGTGATTCCGACTGATGCTGATTATTTTCACATTACTACCAATAATACCATTTACGGAACTGAGTTACACACCGATATCGATTCGCCAATTCCATTGATTGCCGATATGTCATCTGATATTTTTTCGCGTCCGATGGATGTGTCTAAATATGCATTGATTTATGGTGGAGCTCAAAAAAATCTTGCTCCTTCAGGTTTAGCTTTTGTAATTGTAAAAGACGAATTGTTAGGCAAAGTATCGCGCTATATCCCTACAATGCTTAATTACAAAACGCACATTGCCGAAGGCTCTATGTTCAACACACCTCCGGTATTGCCTATTTATAGCGCCATGGAAACACTTCGTTGGATAAAAGCGAATGGTGGACTTGTTGAAATGCAAAAACGCAACGTAGCCAAAGCAGAGCTGCTTTACAATGCTATTGATACTAGTAAAATGTTTGTAGGTACAGCAGCTAAAGAAGATCGCTCGTTGATGAATGTATGTTTTGTAATGAAACCTGAATTTAAAGAATTGGAAGCTGAATTTTTGAAATATGCTACAGCAGCTGGTATGGATGGCATAAAAGGTCACCGCTCTGTAGGTGGTTATCGTGCTTCAATTTACAATGCAATGCCTATTGAAAGTGTACAAGCATTGATTGACTGCATGAATGAATTTGAAAAACAACATTAAAAACATGAAAGTACTTATTGCAACCGATAAACCATTTGCCAAAATAGCAGTAGATGGTATCCGTAAAGAAGTGGAAGATGCTGGTTTTGAATTAGCATTGCTCGAAAAATATACGCAAAAACAAGAGTTGCTCGATGCAGTTGTTGATGCCGATGCTATAATTATACGAAGTGACATTATTGATGCTGAGGTGATTGCTGCTGCCAAAAATCTTAAAATTGTAGTACGTGCTGGTGCGGGTTATGATAATGTTGACCTCGAAGCTGCAAAGGCAGCTGGTGTATGCGTAATGAATACGCCTGGACAAAATGCAAATGCTGTGGCCGAATTGGTTTTTGGACTTTTGATTTATGCCGTGCGTAATTTCTTTAATGGAACTTCGGGTACTGAACTAACTGGTAAAAAAATTGGAATTCATGCTTACGGTAATGTTGGACGCAATGTAGCGCGTATTGCCAAGGCTTTTGGTATGGAAGTGCTCGCTTACGATCCTTTCTGTCGCGAAGAAGTAATTCTTGCTGATGGTGTTAGGCCAACTTGTTCGGTTAAAACGCTTTATCAGGAAAGTGATATCGTTTCGGTTCATATACCTGCTAACAAAGAAACCAAGCAGTCGATAAATGCCGAGTTATTAGCGTTATTGCCCAAAGGAGCCATTATGGTAAATACAGCACGTAAAGAAGTTATTAACGATGCTGATTTGGTTAAATATATGGAAGCAAATCCAACATTCAAATATATGACCGATATTTTACCAGATAATCATGCTGAAATGGTTGCGAAATTCCCAAATAACTATTTTACAACCCCTAAAAAAATGGGTGCTCAAACTTCGGAAGCCAATGTGAATGCTGGGATTGCAGCTGCTAAACAAATAGTTGATTTTATTGTAAATGGCAATGAGCAGTTTAAAGTGAACTAATCCAAAATTAACAAAATAAAAAAACCTGCAAAATTTATTTTGCAGGTTTTTTTATGGCTTTCAATGGTCTTAAAGGCTCATTTACAATAATTTTGGGTATTGTCAAGTATACTTTTGGTATTGTTAATGGGAATAATTTGTAAAAGTCGTCGTTATAAACCGATATTTCAACTTTAGCTACACCAGCGCTAATAATTCCAAGTTCAACAGCTGCTTTGTACGAAATATCAATCATGCGGTTGCGCGCATGTGGACCTCTATCAGTCACTCTTACCACTACATATCGATTGTTTTTGGGGTTGACAACCAATAACTTTGTACCAAAAGGATACGTTTTATGCGCACAAGTTAAACTATCGTTGTTATAACGCTCACCATTTGACGTGTGTCTACCTTGCATTCGTTTACTGTAAAACGATGCATAGCCGCTTTCTTGCGCCAAAATTGCAGTATACGCTAAACACAGTATTATGATAAATGAGTATCTCAAAGTTATTTTGTTTACTTTACTTTCGAGTATAAATTGATTCAAAAAACACATCACGCTCACCATCGTAAATGGTGAAGTTTAATTTCATTTGACTATAAGGTATGCAAGTGCCACTAAACGAGCGTAGAATTTGTCCTCCAATAGGCTGTTGAAGTAGTTCTAGGGTTGATCCATTTACTTTAACTACAATAATATGGTTATCACCCGTGTCGAAGAAGTTTCGGATAATATATTGCGTTGTGTCTGACATGTTTTTGTCAATATTCACCATGTATGGTTTGTTGTAACCATTTACAGAACCCGTTTCGTTGCACTTCCAACTGCCTGCATACGAGGTGTAAACCTGAAGCTCATTGTTGTTATCACAAGCCACAAGTATAATTGTTGAAATAAACAAAAAAACCAGTTTTCGAATCATAAACGAACTTTTTAAATTTAACAACATTAAACCACATAAGGCACTTAAGTAATTATTAAGCCGAGAGAAACCTTTCGGTTAATAGCACACCTAAGTTCAGAAATCTTACTTTATAAACCTTACTTACTTTATTAACTTTATAACTTTATAAACCTTATAACCTTTATGAACCTTACAAACCAACAATCACTTTTGCAAATATATTTCGACCAGGTTCGTAAAAATCAAGTCCACGCGTTCCAAATAAATGATTTTTGTATGCTTTATCCAATAAATTATCAACACCTGCAACTAATTTTAAAGTAGCGTTTTTAACTTTGTAATCAGCCGTTTGAATATCGAAATTGAAAATGATGTGTCCTGGAGTTTTTGTTTCGCCCTCGGCAGCTTCAGTTTGAGTAGCAGCCCATTGAGCCGCTAAGCCAGCACTGAATTTGTTCTGAAGCTGATAGAGTCCTTTTACTAATCCGTGAAGTGGCGGTATTTGTGTCAGAAATTTAGCATTACTCATATCCTGTGCCCGTACGTACGAAGCATTTGCAAATGCCGAAAACGATTTGTTGATTAACCAACTGGCTTCCATTTCGGCACCTACAAAAAGTGCTTTGTTTATGTTGTTTGATATTAATGCACTAAATGGAGCTCCACTTATAGGAGTA
>JBMOHZ010000047.1:0-11289 GCA_049317585.1 Paludibacter sp. | reverse complement strand
CTTTCGGCAGTTGATATAATAAAAGAATACATTTATACAAATGGCCCTGGAGGCACTAGTTTTTCTACATTTGATGGTTACCGATTAAACCAAACTGTAAGCATTAGTTCAAATGATGTGGCAAAAATTGAAAAACTATCGCGCGAAATTACCGAACTCATCAATAAAGGCATTGAAATTACGTCCATGTCGCCACAATATTATTATACTAAATTGGCCGATTTGAAAATAAAAATGCTTGCCGAAGCTACTAAAGATGGCCTACAACGTGCTCAAACAATAGCCGACAATGGTGATGCCTCGTTAGGGAATATGGTAAATTCGACCCAAGGCGTTTTTCAGATAGTAGGATACAATTCGTCGGAAGATTATAGTTGGGGTGGAGCATTTAACACATCATCGAAAAAGAAAACTGCATCTGTTACTGTAAAACTGGTTTATCAGGCCAAGTAATTTCTTTTTAAAATATTTCGATTATCTTTGTCCAACGATTTTTAAAAAGAAACTAGCGTGGTGGATAAAAAAAGTGCCGTATTACTGATTTTTACCGGTGGAACGATAAGTATGTCCGAAGACCCTACAACAGGTGCACTTCGCCCGATAGACTTTAACCGTTTGCAGGATTTTATGCCTGAGTTAAAAGACATTGGAGTTCGTTTTAAAAGCATTCCTTTTATTCCATTTATCGATTCGTCGGATATGAATCCGGATGTTTGGGAAAAATTAGCACTTATCATACAAGAAAACTACGACGATTTTGATGGTTTTGTAATTCTGCATGGTACCGACACTATGGCTTATTCGGCATCGGCACTTAGTTTTATGCTCGACAATCTGACAAAGCCAGTTATTTTTACCGGAGCTCAACTCCCAATAGGTATGCTACGTTCCGATGCCAAAGAAAACATGCTTACGGCCATTGAAATAGCTACTGCGTACGAAAACGGTCATCCTATTGTACCTGAAGTGTGTATATTTTTCGAAGATACTTTGTTTCGTGGCAATCGTACAACTAAAAAGAATGCAGAACATTTCAATGCCTTTAATTCGTACAATTATCCTCCGCTTGCCAAAGCTGGTGTGCATATCAAGTATTTTAGGACCTACATACACTATAATGAGCACGACAGAAATATAAAAGTACGTACGAAAACTGATAGAAATGTAGCAATACTAAAACTATTTCCGGGCATAACACAACATACGGTTGAGGCTATTTTAAATATCCCCAATCTTAGAGCTGTAGTTATCGAATCGTTTGGAGCAGGCAATGCACCACGCAAAACATGGCTATTTGAATCGTTGAAGGCGGCAAATGAACGCGGTATAATATTGGTAAATCGGAGTCAGTGCAGCACAGGCTCGGTTGAAATGGGAAGGTATGAAACAAGTCTAAATTTGATGTATGCTGGTGTGCTGAGCGCTTATGATTGTACTATCGAAGCCATTGTAACCAAACTCATGTATTTATTGGGCGAATATACACAACCCGAACAGATTAAGCAAAAACTAAGTATTAGTATTTGTGGCGAAATGACTATTAGTTAACCAACAACTAAAAGAGTTTTTTTAAATGGCATTAATTAAAGAAGTAAGGGGATTTATTCCACAAATTGGAAAAGATTGTTATCTGGCCGAAAATGCTACCGTTGTAGGCGATGTAGTTATTGGCGATGGTTGTAGTATATGGTTTAATGCTGTATTGCGTGGCGATGTAAATGCTATTCGGATTGGTAACAATGTAAATATCCAAGATGGATCGGTGCTACATACTTTGTACGAAAAATCAACAGTCGAAATTGGCGATTATGTATCGATAGGACACAATGTAACTGTACATGGAGCGAAAATAGATGATTATGCACTGATAGGCATGGGAGCCATTTTACTGGACTATGCACATGTAGGCGAAGGTGCAATTGTAGCTGCTGGAGCATTGGTTTTGAGTAATACTGTCATACCACCATACACACTTTGGGCAGGAGTTCCAGCCAAATTTGTTAAAGAAATTGAGCCTGAAAAAACCAACGAAATGAACCGAAAAATAGCGCATAATTACGCAATGTATGCGGGTTGGTATAAAACAAGTATTGAGTAACTTTGCAGTCACTCAATACTTATATTTACAATTCTAATTGTTCTTTACATTCCATCCTCAATATTCCAAACAAAAGCCCGAATACCCATCAGTTCAGATGTACTATTGAGTAAGCGCAATTGTTCAAGAATTGGCTTTACCTTTTCATCATCTACAATAGTAATAATTGCTGAGTTGAGCGAAGGCCAAGCATGAGTTCCAAAATGTGGTTCACCAGTTTTGGATCCTTTGCCAATAACCGATTCCCAACCTGTAAAACCACGAACATGATTGGTATTCAAAATTGATGTTATTTGCTGATAATAAGCCTGATCGAACGCTATAAATATTGATTTCATTTTAATTATTTGTTTTGTATTGTAGATTAAAAACTTGCATTCTTTTGTTTCAATGCAGCCATCTTTTTATTTTTTTTGTGTTCACGTTTAATACCACTTGCAGCAAATAAGGTATACAAAGTTGGAATAATTATTAACGTAAGCATGGTTGAAACTGTTAACCCACCAATTACAGTTATGGCCATTGGTTTCCACATTTCGGAACCTTGCGAATTACTTAATGCCAGCGGCAACATACCTAAAATGGTGGTAAGCGTGGTCATAATTACCGGACGCAAACGCGATTTACCTCCGCTCACTACTGCTTTGATTACACCCATTCCACGTTCGCGGTTCAGGTTAATATAATCTACCATCACAATACCGTTTTTCACTACAATACCAATAAGCATAATGACACCTACAAACGACATCATATTAAACGTAGTACCTGTTGTACCCAATGCTATCAACACACCCGAAATAGCAAATGGTATGGAAAACATAATGATAAACGGATAAGTCAACGACTCGAACTGCGAAGCCATTACGATAAATACCAACATGACGATTATCAACAACAGAACTCCCAAATCGCCAAACGATTCCTGTTGTTCTTTAAATGCTCCAGCTATTGTTACATAGATATCTGCAGGTTTATTTATTTGTTTCAATTCGGCATTAATGCCGGCAACTGCTTTGTCAAGCGTAGTTCCCGAAACGGTAGAAGATACAGTAATCACACGTTGACGGTTTTTGCGTTCGATGGTTGGAGGCGTAAAGCGTTCCACTACTTTTCCGAGTTCGCTTAAGCGTATGGCTTGTCCACGAGGATTGTAAATTATGATATTCTCGATAGCTTGCAACGACTGAGGATACTCTGGTGCATATGCCACTTTGATAGTGTACTCCTGCCCGTCTTCACGGAAAAGCGAAGCAGTAAGTCCATTGATACGATTACGCAAATACATAGAAGCAGTATTTACATTCAATCCATTAAGTGCTAACTTTTCGCGGTCGAATTCAACCTGATATTCCGGAGTATACTCTTCGCGACTCACACGTGTATTTACAAGTCCTTTTACGTTTTTCAAACGCTTAGCAAGTTCCGAAGCAATTTTATCAGTTGCAATAAAATCGTAACCATAAATTTCAACATCCAAAGTCGATTGGCCTCCCATCATACTCATTCCACCACCTGCTATCACGTTCGATTTGCGAATTTCGGGTGTTTGTTTGATGTCTTCACGTATGCTATCGCAAATTTGGAAAAGATTTCGTTTGCGCTCGTCTCTTGGTGTTAAACCAATGGAGAAAGAGGCGATATTACTACCATTTGCCTGAAACGATCCCCACACATTGGAACTACTGGCTTGACCCACATTGTAGTTTACCATCGCCATTTCGGGATATTTCTTTTTCCATTTTACAGTCATTTCTTTTGCCAACTCCCTTGTTATTTCAGCCCGTGTACCTACAGGCATTTCTAATGTAAGAGCTATACGACCGTTATCTTGTGCGGGATAAAACTCTGTACCAATAAAGGCTGCGGGTATTAAACTCAACAAGAAAAATGCAGTTGTAAAAACAATAATTGATTTGCGATGACGAACCGACCAGTCAACAATAGCCGCATATTTATTATCCATAGTGTCCAAAAAGCGTTCGATAGGACCGTAAAGCATCACAAATGTTTTGGTACGTGCAGGATTCAATCGCAATAATTGCGAAGCTAGCATAGGTGTTAAAGTCAATGCACAAATCATGGATACGGTGATAATAATGGTTACCATCCAACCTAGCTGACCGAACATAATACCGGCAGCGCCAGTAATTAATGTCATTGGGAAAAATACAGCAATAATGGTTAAAGTAGATGCAATGATTGAAAGGCCTACTTCATTTGTTCCATTTACAGCAGCACTTTTAGGTCGGCTACCACGTTCAATGTGTGTGGTAATGTTTTCGAGTACCACAATGGCATCATCCACCACCATACCTATGGCCAGCGAGAGCGAACTCAGCGTAATAATGTTCAGTGAACCACCAGTTGAACCCAGAAATATAAATGCTGATATTAATGAGATAGGAATTGTAAGTATAATAATGACTGTTGCACGCCAACGACCCAAAAAGAAAAGTACTACCAATACCACGAATAAGAATGCATAAAGCACCGTTTCGGTCAAACCGTTGATCGTTTGCTTAATATTGTCGGCAGTATTCATAATTACCTCCAACTTTACATCAGCAGGTAAATTTTTCCGAATGTTAGGTAATTCTTTCTGTACAGCATCGGCAATTTCTACAGTATTAGATCCCGATTGTTTTTGAACAATCATTGTAGCACCTTGTACTCCATTGGTATAACTTTTCTGACCACGTTCCTCCAAATCATCTTTTACAACAGCTACATCCGACAGGTAAACAGTTTTACCATCAACATTGCCAACTATAATTTTATTTAGTTCGGAAGCATCTTTAAATTCACCCTGAACACGTAACGAATATGTTTCGCTACCTACATCCATCGAGCCGGCAGGCGTATTCATATTTTCCATACGAATATATTGCGCCAGTGTTTCAACACTTAGTTTATAAGCCTCCAATTTTACAGGATCTACAAAAACCTGAATTTCACGCTTAGGCGCTCCGGTAATGGATACAGACCCTACCCCTTTGATACGTGCCAATGGATTAGCTACATTATCGTCGAGTATGCGATACAATGCAGGTAAACTCTTGTCGGCAGTAGCAGTAAGCATGATTACAGGAATCATATCGGTACTGAACTTGAAAATAATTGGTTTTCCTACGCCAGTTGGCAAATATGAACTCACCAAATCCAACTTATCACGAATATCGTTCGTCACCACGTCAATATCCAACCCATAATTAAATTCCATGGTGATAATAGAGCGATTCTCTTTCGAAGTAGATTTAATGCTCTTAAGATTAGCAACGGTATTCAATGAACTTTCCAACGGCCGGGTTACGTTTGTTTCAATATCCGAAGCACTTGCACCCTCATAGGTTGTCATAACCATAATGGTGTTTGTTTCGATTTTTGGCAACAAATCAATCGGTAATTTATTTAGCGAAAACAAGCCTAATACAACCACACCAATAAAAATCAGCGAAGTCATAACAGGTTTTCTGACAGAACTTTCGTATAAACTCATATATTTAAAATTAGAAGTTAGAGATTGGAGATTGAGAAAATAAAAAATTGGAAAATAAGTTGTGATGAATTTTCAATTATTAATTGTCAATTGTCAATTATTTCGCCAATTGAGCTTCGCCACCATCAATCAATTTAGATTGACCAGCTACTACAATTTGTTCGCCTGTATTTAATCCGGAGATAACTTCAAATTCGCTACCCAATCTGCGACCTATCTCAACTTGTCTGAATTCTACTTTTCCATTGTTATACACATACACAAAGCGAGCACCTGAACCCGATTGTTTTACAATTGATTGATCAGCAACTACAACACGATTCATTTCTCCAAAATCGAAATTAACGCGGGCAAACATACCCGGACGTACTTTACCATTACCGTTTGCTATTTTGACTTCTACACCAAAAGTACGTGTGCGTTCGTCGATAGTAGGGTAAATAAGACTTACTTTTCCTTTGAAAGTATCATCGCCAAATACTTCAATTTTCACATCAACCGGCATACCCATTTTCACTTTTGAGTAAAAAGATTCCGAAACATCAATCTTAAGTTGAACTGGTGATATTTGCATTACTGTCATAATTGGCATTTGACCACTATACATATCGCCTTCGTCGTAGTTTTGGGCAGTAATAATACCATTGATTGGACTGAGTAAAAAGGTATTTTCGCTCAGGTTTTTCATATTTGTTTCAGCCATATCCAACTGCAATTTGGCATTATCCAACTCTTGTTGTGAAGCACCACCTACTGCAAATAATCCCGAAACACGTTTGTAAATACGGCGCATGTTTTCAATTTGGACTTCAGTATTCGATAAGTTAGCATTATCCATTTGAGCTAACTTTTGACCTTTTGATACCGTTGTACCAACTTCTACAAAAATCTTACGAATACGTCCTGGAGTGGACGGAGCAATGTTGTTTTTTACATCTGCCTGTACTGTAGCTGTGAAATCGCTACTTTGCGCTACTTTACGCATTTCAACTAATGCAGTTTTCACTATGGGCTTAGCTTCCTTTGTTTCAACCTTGGTAGCTTCTTTTTTAGTGCACGAAACCAATGCTATTGCAAAAATAATGAGTGGTAATAAATTTAACTTCTTCATGTCTTTGTCTTTATTTTGTTTGTTTTTTACTTTTATATTCTAATATTTCTCATGTAACTTGTAACTCGTAACTATTTACTTATTGTATTTCCCATTAGTTTTTCGAGATCGGTTTTGGCCGAAATAAAATCGAAAATGGATTGATTATATGATAATCCTGCCTGAATCAAAGCTAGTTCTGAGTTCGATTGGTCTAAATAAGTGGCTGCTCCAACTTCGAACATCTTTTTGGATATGGCAACCGCCTTTTCAGCTTGTTCCAATCCTTTTTTGTTGGAACCAATTTTCTCAATTGACTTTTTCATATTGTCGATATACATATTTGCCTGCAATTCCAAACTTTTTTTCAAATTCTCCTTTTGTAAATTCATTTCTTGCGTTTGCAATTGTAATTGTTTCGATTTGTAATGTTTAGCACCTCCCTGAAAAATTGGAATTGATAAGCTAATTGCCGCATTCGAAGTGGGGAACCAACGATAATTTGCCATTGCGATATCATCATTTGCCATGGACATGTATTGATAATTAATGCTGGCATTTAGAGATGGTAACCATGTAGATTTTTGAACCTCAATGGATTTACGCATTTGATCCAATCGCAAGTCAAGTTGCTTTAAATCAGAATTTTTATTTAAAGCGTTAGGATCTACCGATAGCATTTCGGCAAATAATGATTTTTCATAATCGCCTAAACTGCCAATTAATTTAATTTCAACATTAAGATCAATGCCCATTAATGTTTTTAATTGCAATTTACTCATAGCCACTGCACTTTCGGCCGATATGGTATTAGATAATGCATTGCGTAATTGAACATCGGCACGTAACCATTCAAATTCCGAAACACCTCCAAGTTTAAATTTATCAGCAATAATTCGAGCACTTTCGGACGTATTTTTATAACTACGATCGAAAACCAAATAAGAATCCTGCATCATTAAAATGGTGTAATAGGCTTTGGTAATTTGATTTACTAACTGAATTTCGGACGAACGCGCATTTTCGTTAGCTAATTGCAGATCGGTTTCGTTCATTTTTAGAGTAGCCCAAAGCGTAGGCGATATGATGGGCACTTGTGCCGAAATACCTCCAACAAAAGTATTATCCTGACCTACTTCAATACCATCAGGATTGGCTGGCATACCTGGAAATGAAAAGAACATACGTTGCTTTTTTAATGCACGTTGATACGATCCCGAAGCCGAAATATTAGGATAAAGAGCAGCTATTTTCTCCTTGTTGGAGTAATCTACTCTTTCTAATTGTTTATCGGCAATTTTAATAGTAGGATTTTTACTTAACCCTATTTCAATTGCTTGTTTCAGATTTAGTTTTAAAGTATCCTGAGCATTTAAAATTGCTGTTGACATACTGCCCAATAGGCAAATTATCAGAAGTGTTTTAAAATTTTTCCTCATTATTTTTTTGTTTAAATTTTTGTCCTTACAGTTAGTTTATTTATCTTCGTTATAATAATTTTCTTCTAAGTATTTTAATCCTTTTTCATTGGCTATTAAATGGATTATTAAGTCGATATAAAAGTCCATCATACGCTTTTTCGAAAACTTTTTCTGATTTTCCTGCATCATAGTAAAAGTTGTTTTCATTTGTACCGCATGAAAAAACGATGCTAATTCAATATCCAAATCCGATCGGTAATACCCTTCATCAATACCTTGTTTCAAATTTTGTTCAAAACCCAGTTTTATAGATTCTTGTTTTACGAGTTCATGTTTCTCAAAAACTTTTGGATAATACTTCTGAACATCGAACCATAATTGATGAGGCTCGCAATCCGAATTTTTCTTCAATTCCTTTACTATAAAGATTAAAGAATCTATTGCATTTCTATTTTTAAGGTTCTTTTCAAATCGTTCGAAATGTTGAATTTTAATGTATTCAAGAATTGAATCAATTAAATCCTCTTTTTGTTGAAAGTGAATATAAAATGTCTTTTTCGAAATTCGCAACTCAGAGCAAACTTCATCGATAGAAATGTTTCGTACTCCAGATTGATGAAATAACTTGGATGCTGTTTGTATTATATTCTCTTTAATTAAATTCATTGCGATAAAAAATGTTTTACGGTACAAAAGTACAATAGATTAAACCAACATCAACTACATTTGCTCTATATTTATTTGTTAAATATTATAAACATCATATATAATGCTGATTTACTGATTTTTAAAAACAACAAAATGGAAACTTAAATAACATAATAGTTTCCATGTTGTTTAATTGGAATAAAAAAATGCCTCGATTTGTATCGAGGCATTTCTATAAAACAATATTTAGTTGCTTTTTACTACAAATCACTTGCTATTATATCCATATCCATAAGCATTTTCTTTATCCACGCCATTTAATATCAATCCCATTCCATTCAAATTTCCTTTTTGATAAACTTCATTAATGAGTTCGGTAGCTTCGCGTGGCGTATAATCCTGACGACAAACAAACAACACATTATCGGACAAACGATTGAGTAAATATGTATCCGATACTATTCCAAGAGGTGCAGAATCTAAAATAATATAATCGTAACTTTCGCGTAAAGTTTCTAACATTTCATCAAGTCGGTAACTCATTAAAAGCTCGGTTGGGTTTGGAGGCACAGGTCCTGAAAGTATGACATGCAGGTTCTTATGTAGGTTTGTTTTAATCGTTACCTCTTCAATAGTCATGGCATCGTTTGACAAGTAATGAGTAATGCCATTTTTTTCTTGTATATTCAAATAATCGGCAAGCATAGGCATCCTAATATCCAGACCCATCAACAGTACTTTTTTGTTTGTAAGAGCAAACGAAAGAGCTAAATTCAAGGCTGTAAATGATTTACCTTCGCCACTCCCGGCAGAAGTAATCAAAATTACATGCGAAGGTTTGTTGGATAACATAAACTGCAGATTGGTTCTTATTAATCGGAACATTTCAGCAATTGGTGTTGTTTTTCCTTCGCCCACTACTATCTTTTCATTTTCTTTTACTTTACTAATTGAACCTACAAAAGGCACTTTAGTTAAGCGTTGTAGTTCCTTTTTGTTTTTAATTGTTTGATCAAACAAATCGATAATATAAAGAACAGCTATTGGAATTATAATGCCAATAATTAAAGCAATAAGCATGATCATTACTTTGTTTGGCGACACGGGCATTGGCTCCACATAGGCCTTATCCAATGTTTTAGCCGAAGGTATTGAACTAGCCAAAGTTAGTGCATTTTCTTCGCGTTTTTGGAGCAAGAAAATATATAAATTATTTTTAATTTCTTGTTGCCGTTTTATATCAATATACTCTCTTTCCTGTGTTGGTATTTGTTTAATTTTTCCTGAAAATTGACTTTCTTTTTGCTTTAAATCCCTTCGAGATATTTTCAAACCATCCTTTACACTAGCCAAACTAGTTGTAATACTACCTCTTAACGCACTAATTTGTTCTTCTAATTGCGAAATGAGTGGATTCATATCGTTTGAAGTGCGATTCACTTTTAAACGTTGCAACAGTGCATCATTATAACTTTGAATAAGCGATTGAAGTGGGCCATCCTGTATTCCTAAATTAGCCGGTATTAAACTGTATTTATTTTCGGCATCCTTTACATGTTTGTCAATATATTCAATTAAATTTAACTGTGTTTCTATCTTAGAAAGCTCTTTATTGTATTCACCTGTTGTACGCATAAACAAATCAGCCTGAGTTGTTAAGTCAGTCATACTATTTTGTTTTTTGTAAGTTTCAACACTAATTTCCACATCCAAAAGTTCATTTTTTAGAAGCTCTAATCGTTTTTCCACAAAATCCTTGGTATTGGATGCAATAATATTTTTATCGATAACAGCATCGAGGTTATAAAGCTCAACCAATTTATTTATAACAGCCTGTGCTTTAACTACATTACTAGTAACTGTTGATATTTTTACTGCGTTCGACTTTTTATTCACAGTACTCACACTGTAAGTTTTATTGTAAATATTAGTCAACGTAACAACTGGATACGATTTGATTTGATAGCTTTCATTTAAATTGAAATCTTTAGTGGGAGTCAATTTTAATACTCCTGCAATGGATTTGAAAGGCTTGGATAAATCAGCAACAATGTATGTCTCTTTTATTTCGCCATACTTAATTTTAAGTAAATATCCTTCATTTTGTTTTCGGACATTTATAATTAAAACTTGCTGTGGAATTTCAGCCGGAAAACTGATTACTTTTAAGGCAATAGGAATCCTTGGATAAACGTCTGTATATTTAAATCTAGATTTTACGTAATACTCAGTACATAAATCTAAATCACGTATAGCATTGCTCATTAGTGTTTTAGAATTCAAAATATGTAATTCATCTTCAACATCTTTTTTAACACTCTCTAATCCAAAACTTTGAATAATTGCTAGCTCAGAAAACAATTCTTTATTATTATCATCGCGCAATAGCACAGTTGATTCTACTGTGAACATAGTGTTGGAACTTAAAATATAAAAAACAGCAATAACCAAACTGATACCTGCCGAAAGCATGAACCAGCGCCAGTTTTTCAGGTATTTAAGAGCAATTTCTTTTAAATTTATAAATTCGATA